>NZ_JAHLZY020000003.1 GCF_018967865.2 Hymenobacter siberiensis | reverse complement strand
TCGCGGCTGCGCCCGGTTATTATGACGGCTCTGATGGCCTCGCTGGGCCTGCTGCCGGCCGCCCTCAGCCACGGCATCGGCTCCGAAACGCAGAAGCCGCTGGCCATCGTCGTCATCGGCGGCCTGATAACGGCCACCATTCTCTCCCTGCTGATTTTGCCCACGGTGTACGAATGGGTGTACAGCAGTAAGAGCGAGCGGGCTCGCAAGAAGTAAATTCAAACAGTTAATTATACTCATCGCGAGGTAGGGTACGACCCCGTACCCTACCTCGCGATGAGTGCAAGCCTTCTGCTTTGCTGCATCGCACCATTCGCCTGATTGCCTGCCTTGGAAGCACCGTCGTGACTTTTGGCCGCGCACCAGTGGCTGCTCAAACGCTGCCACCAGTCACGGTATTGACCGACCCGATTACCCCCCAGGATGGCCTCAATTCGGCACGGCTGGTGGGCGTCGTGGTGGGCACAACGGTACTATACGCCCTCAGCACCTACCTGTTGGGCAAAACGTGGTACACCAAGCGCGTCCCCTTCCACTACTTTAACGACAATAACGAGTGGCTGCAAATGGATAAGGTGGGCCACGCCACCACGACCTACGCCATCAGCCGGGGCGAATACGAGCTGTTTCGTTGGAGCGGCGTGCCCGACCGGACTGCGGCACTTACTGGCGGGGCTATCGCGCTGCTATTTCAGAGCACGATTGAAGTGTTCGACGGCCATTCCGAAGGCTGGGGGTTTTCGAAGGGCGACATGGCGGCCAATGCGGCTGGTATTGCCCTGTTTGTGGGCCAGCAAGTGGGCTTGGGCCAGCAACCCCTGAGCCTTCGCTATGGCTTCCGGAGCAGTATTTACCCGCAGTACCGGCCGGAATTGCTGGGCCGCCACCGTTTTGCGCAACTGCTGAAGGACTACAATGGCCAGCAGTACTGGCTGTCGGTGAATGTAGCGAGCGTACTGCCCGTAGGTCCCTCTTTTCCGCGCTGGCTAAACCTCGACCTGGGCTACAGTGGCAGTGGGATGACCGGGGGTAGCGCCAACCCGCCGCTATACGGGGCCGATGGCCGCCCCCTCGTTTTCCGGCGCGTGCGCCAGTTCTACCTGGCCCCTGACTTCGACCTGGCCCGGCTGGCACCCATTGGTTCCACCGGTCATATGCTGCTAGGTGCCAGCCAGTTTCTAAAGCTGCCAACCCCATCCCTGGAATTTAATCCGCGCGACGGCTGGCGCTGGCATCCGCTCCGGGCGGCCGCCGATTAACGCGCGGTATCGCGGTCTAAATACGCCAGTACTGCTTCCTATAAATTTCTTCTCCTGCCATCCAATGGCTTCTTCTGCTATAACGGCCCGGGTACCGCGGCGTCGCCGACTGCACCGGCTACTGAACCTGCGCGCACTGCAACGGGTGGGCTGGGCGCTAGCCGCCGGCGCCCTCTGCGCGGGCTTGGCTCCGGCCGATTTTCACCCCGGCACCCGCGTGGTAGCCGGCTGGGACGGGTTCTGCTTAGTACTTCTAATTCTGACCTGGGCCACCATCGCCACGGCCGATACCGAGCACCTGCGCCGGGTGGCCACCAGCCAGGACCCCGGCCGCACCTGGACTTTCGTGGCCGTGCTGCTGGCGGCCGGGGCGAGCCTCTTCGCCGTAGCCTTGCTGCTGCGGGGCATCAAGGCCCTACCCCCGCGCGAGCAGGCCGAGCAGGTGGCGGTGTCGGTGGTGGCCGTGGTAGGGGCCTGGTTCCTATTGCACACGCTCTTCACCTTGCGCTACGCCCACGTGTACTTCAGCAAGGACCCGACCGCTTCCCCGCCGGATGAACTCGGGGGCCTGCAGTTTCCCGGCGACCCGCCCACCCGCTACTGGGACTTTGCCTACTTTGCCTTCACCATTGGCATGACTGCCCAGACCTCCGACACCGGCGTTACCTCCCTGCGCATGCGCCAGCTCACCCTCGTCCACGGCCTGCTCTCCTTTGCCTTCAACACCGCCGTTGTCGCCCTCGGGGTCAACGTCGTCTCCAGCATTCTCTAGCCCAGAACCTGCCATAAAGGCGCCTGAATTGCTGCAGCTCTCCGGTGCGCAGTTGCCTCCCTGCAGCCCGAACGTCATGGCCCGATGCGAGCGGCTAAGCTCGGCATACCAGAATTGCCGGCGTAGGGTGCGCCGGCTTAAACCTTTGCCATAACCCGTTGTTAAATATCCAGTTAACCACTCCCGCTAGCTGCGGGGCGAAGTAAATAGCATTGCGGCTCCTTCGGCGCGCCGAACGTTGCACTGACGAAGCCGGCCAGCACCGGCAGTTCACCGGCAGCCCTGATTGCGATAGTTCCCGCATCCGCTCTCGGCCAGTCCGGAAAAAGCCGCTCAACCGTGCTGCTTTTTCCGGACTAGTTAACTGCTTGTTGGCGCTTTTAAGTACTACGACATTACCGAATACGAAGACGGTAGCCCGACCCACGACACGGTATTGTTCGACGTGGCCAAGCACCGCAACGGCGCCACCGACGAAGTAATAACGGGCTGTTCCATGCGCCGGGGGACGTTCCAAGACCTTGTTCCTGTATTCTGAACAGTAGTATCTGTTATAAGCCTTGGCTCTAGCCACTACCTCCATAGCTTACAACCCCCTGAAAGTAAACAAGGATTTGTAGAAAAAAGATAATTTAAACAGAATATAGTGCAGTTCAGAAAATCGAGTGCATCTTGCATCTTCTATCGATTCTAATTTCTAAGTGCCGAACCATTAGCTTTTAGCTGATAGTATTTTTTACTTGTTTATTATCAGTTAGTTGTGTCAAATGCATCAACTGTTTAATTTGGAGCAAGCACTTAACTGACTTCTTAAAGGGGCTTTCCCCCCATTCTGCCGCATGAAGCGTATTGAAATAATTGTCCTGGGTGGCTGCCACGTGGCGGGCTATGCAATCTCCTCCGACCATGCTTTTCCGAAACTGCTCGCCGAACTGCTCCAGGGCGAAGTGGTGGCGCAGGTGCCTAACCTGTCCTTTGTGCAACTGCCCGAGCACCTGGCAGCCATTAGCGCACTGCACCCCTCGCATGTGGTGCTGCAGTTGGGCAACCACGAGTTCTCGGCCAGCTGGCGGAGCCTGGGGCACCAGCTGTGCCGGGCATTGGGCATCCGACCCAGTAGCAAAAAGCCCCTCGCCGGCGCGGCCCAGCCAATGAGCAGCGTGGGGCCGGCCCTTCCCATCGGCCGATTGGCCTACTACGTCCGCATCACGGCCACGGGCCTGCTCACGGCGGCGCTGTGGGTATTTTCGGCCCGATACCGCCGTAGCTTTCGGGCCCTGAACGACTGCATGCGGCAGCACCCCAATACGGCGTTTGTCTTTTTGTCGCCGTTTCCCTGCCTCGTTCCGGCCGACAACGCACTGCGGAATTTCGGCGGCTGGCTATTTCGGGGGCTTCTGGCCAACCTGCCCAACCGGTACTGGCTGGATTCGCACCGGGTGCTGCGTCCCGACCGCCAGATGTTCGTCGACACGTCGCACCTCAACGAAACTGCCCATCGGGTGCTGGCCCATAGCCTGGTCGCCCTTATCCTCAGTAATATAAATTCTTTGGTGTGAGCCTCGTGGAAGGCCTTTGCTCGGCGTGGCCACATGGGGAAATGGCCGGCTCCTCACTCGTAGGGTTTCTGTCGCAGGGCACACCCACCCGCCGGCTACTCCCAAAACCGTACATCTTGTGCGGTTCCGGCCACCAACCCCCACTGGTCGCCGGGATGAAAAACCGAAACGTTGCGAGGGCCTTAAAAAGCCTTGGGCAGCCGTAGGACCTGGTTAATTTGGGCAGCATCGAATCGTAGCATCTCCTACGGCGGTATTGCCCACACTTTTCGATACGTTCCAACGTCTGGCTACTCTGCCGGTTTTGCGGGCAGCCGGAGAATAAGGGCCGCGCTCAGGTAGCCGAACGAGGGCGGAGCCTGGGTTTCGCCGCGTACGCGCAGCGGGGCCAGCAGGTGGCCGGCTAGGTTCAGGGCCAGGTGGCCGCGCTGCACTTCCAGCGGAAAGCTGAACTCGTAGGCCAGCGGCACCAGCCGCAGGGTGGGCTGGTCGATTTTGGCAAAGTTCTGGTCGAGCGGCGTGGCCAGGGTGCCGAAGCGCAGCAGCGCCAGCGACGAGCCCCAGTCGAGCTCCGCCGCTGGCGTAAAGCTCACCTTATCAAAGCCCAGCCAGTGCGCTTTTTCCAGCGGCAGGCTTAGGTTCAGACCAAGCGTATGGGCTTGGAAATGGTCGAACAGGAAGTTGTAGTCCAGGCCCAGCGCCACTGGGCCAAGGGTATATTGGGTGTAGGCTTCCAGGTTATTGCGCAGCACGGAATCCTTTTTGGTGATGCGCTCGGCGTAGAACGTGCGGCTGCCCGACAGCGAGTAGCTCCAGTTATCGGTAAACTCGCCGGCGTAGCCCAGCTCCAGGCTGGTGTACACGTAGCCCGGCCGCACGGGGCTGAAATACAGGCCTTCGAGCCGACCGTAAAGGCCATTGGCGGCCGAGTAGCTCACCTGAGGGTTGAGGGAGTAGGCGTGGCTGCCGTATTCGCGGCCCAGGTAGCTGGTACGCGCCTCATAATCGAGCCGTAGCTCCCAGCCGGCGCTGCTGTCGGCCGCCGCCACGGGCGGGGCTGGGTTGGGGGCAGCGGGCGGCAGCACCTGGCCGGCAGCAAAAAACGGCAATGCCCACAACAGGGCCACGAAAAACTTCATCTGGGAAATGGAATGGCCGCCACCGGCAGCCGGGATGGAAAATCAAAATGCTGCCAGCAAACGGCCGTTGGTGCCGCGCAGGCCAGCGCGCCCGCGTGGTCCTCGTTCACCGCGAAGCCTTGGAGCTGGCCGGGGCCGGGCACTTGCCAGGCAATGGCCGAACCGCGCCGCCGCGCCACCGAGAAGCCCGCGAACGGCAGCGCCAGTCCCATGCCCGAGCACTTGGCCCAGGCTTCCTTGCGGGTCCAGATGGCGTAGAACAGCGCCCGCCACGCGGAGCGCCCCGCCGCCCGCAGCACGGCGCGCTCGGCCGGCGAAAACAGGTAGTCGACCAGGGCTGCCGCCCCGGCCACGGGCCGGATGGCTTCGAGGTCAACGCCCACCTCGCCCTGGTTGGAAACGGCCAGCAAGGCCCAGTCGGCGCGGTAGCTCAGGTTGAACCACAAGGGCGGGTCCGTGGTCAGGATAGGCTTTTGCCGGGCGTCCACGCCCAGGGCCAGCGCGGCCGGGGGCTGGTGGGTGTAGTGCCCCAGCACGGCCCGCAAAAAGACGTGCGCCCCGGCATAAGCCTGCGCGGGTCCGGCTGCCAGAAACCGCGCATGCCGGGCCTGCTCAGCAGCCGACAGTTTGGCCAGCGCGGCCGGGGTCACCGGGCCGAGGCGGGTCCGCCAGCAGTGATAAAACGGCAACGGGGATGCCGCCACTACGGCACGAACGAGCACGGAATGCCCTGCCAGGTAGTGTGGGCGGGCAGCCGTTCGCCCTTCATCAGCAGCGAGAGGCTGCGCAGGCGGGCCCCGGCCTCCATCTCCGAATCGTAGAGTACCACGGCCGACACGCCCACCGAGGCCCCGGCTCCAATGCGCAGGTGCGACATCTTCATCACCCGGTCCTCAAAGAGGTGGGTCTGGACGGTGACGCCGCTGGCCAGCTCGGCTTGGTCGCCGACGTGGGCCAGGTCAAACTCCGTAATTTCGGTGGTATCCAGATAGACACGCTTGCCAAAGTCAGAACCCATCCAGCGAAAGAAAATGGCCGCGAACGGCGTACCCAGCAGCAGCGCCTCCCAGAACGGATACACGTAGCTTTCGCACAGGGAATTAACCAATTCGCTGCGCCAGACGAAGGACGACCACAACGGCTTCTCGGCCGGCACGTAGCGTCCGATTATCGTCCATTTGAGCGCCACCGTGAGCAGGGTCAGGCTGAAAATGGAGGTCAGAAAAATACCGGTGCCGCCCAGCACCACGCGCCAGAAGGGCAGCGCCGGGTGCTCGACGCAGTAGTGATAGAGTAGGCCGAAGCTCAGGAAAGCGAAGCAATAGGGGAGCGTTATTTTGAAGAACTCAATCAGCCCCCGGGCCAGCACCAGCCGGCGCGGCGGGGCAAAGGTGAGGCTGGCCGGAAAAGCGTGGCTGACCGGCCGGTTGGGCAGGGCAAAGGCCGGCGAGCCCACCCACGAGGTATCGTCGGCGGGCGTGGTTGCCGGGGCTGTGGATAGTGCCCCAATCAAGACGCCGCTGCCCAGCGTGGTGCCGCCGGGCACCACTGCGCTGTTGCCGATAAACGAGCGCGCCCCGATAACGGTGGGCGCGATGGTGAGCACCCCGCGCTGCACCCGCGGCGCGCCGATGCTGACCGAATCGGCCAGAAAAGCCTCCGCGCCCACCGTCAGCTGGTCGACCGAGAGGTGATTTAGCGTAGAAACTTCGGCCCGCCGGCCAATGCGCGCGCCCAGCAGGCGCAGGTAAAATGGCGTGTAGATGGTGGCGTACAGCGGCCGCAACAGGCGCAGGCTCTCGGCCAGAATGGCATCGACGAACCATTGCTGCACGTAGGCCCGGCTGTAGAGCGAGTGCGTGGCCGCGCCGCGCCGGCTGGTGCCCACCCGCACAAACAGGGCCGAGACCAGGATGGAAAGCACCACGTAGAGCGTGGAGAGGGGCAGCAGCAGCGCCAGCGCCGCCAGCCAGCCGTAGCGCAGCACGGCCTCGTAGAACAAGCCCACCACCGGCAGGGCGCTGCCCGCTGGTAATAGCTGCACCAGCAGCAGCGCGCCGGTTTGCAGGGCCAGGAAGCCCAGGCGGGTGCTTTGGCCGGGCCGAAGCACGGGCGGGCAGTCGGCCGGGGCCAGGGTGCGCACGCGCCGGGCCGGCGAGCCGGCCCACACCTCGTAGGCGGGCACTTCGTGGCCGGCGGCCAGGGCCGAAAGGTCTTCGAGCACGGCCTCGGCCCCGAGGCGCGAATTGTTGCGCAGCACCGCCCGCAGGCCCACGTAGGCATTCTCACCTACTTCGATGGGGCCCAGCAGCAGGCGGCCGGCTTCCACGCGGTAGCCTAGCAGGCCGGCCTCGGGGGCAATGCTGGCGCCCGCGCCGATGGTAATCAGGTCGAAGGCCAGCAGACGGTTGGAGTTGAGGTGGACGTGCGGGCCAATGTGTGCCCCCAGCAGGCGGTAGAAGGCATTGAGGTAAGGCGTGCCGGTGAGCAGGTAGGCGGGCACCGATTCGACGGCCTTCTTCACTAGCCAGAAGCGCAGGTAATAGAAGCCCCACAGCGGGTAGTTGCCCGCCCGAAACCGGCCGATAACGAGCCACTTCACCGCCACTACCAGCAGGCCATACAGGGGCAGATAGGCCAGCAGCGAGGCCAGGGACAGGCCCAGCAGCGGCAGCCAGTGCCAGTGCGCCATGCCTGTGCGGCGCAACGAAAACAGCAGCGTGGTGACGGGCAGCGCGTAGAATAAAGTAGCCGAAAGCAGCTGCAGTCCCGCCGTGACCGCCCGCACGCCCGTCGAAGCGGCGGGGCTGGTGGCGGTCGGCTCAGTGCTGAAGCCGGTCGTGGGCGCATCGGCTTCGGTGGGCGTTACCGCGCAGCGGGCCAGGCCCTCGATGGTGCGGCCGGCGTAGAGGTCGCGCACCGAGAGGCCGGCAAACTCAGGCCGCCGCCGCAGCTCCGATACCAGTAGCGAAGCCAGCAGCGAGTTGCCGCCGAGGTCAAAAAAGTCGTCGATGACGGAAATGGCCTTCGTGCCGAAGCGCTGCTGCCACATGGGCAGCAGGGCCGCTTCGGCGGGCGTGCGCGGGGCCACCAGCACGCGGTCCGACTCCGCTGCGGTGCCCTGCGGGTAGGGCAGGGCCTTGCGGTCGACTTTGCCGCTGGTCAGGGCCGGGAAGCTGCCCATTTCCACGAACAGGGCCGGCACCATGTAGGCGGCCAGCCGGGTGCGCAGGAAGGGGCGCAGCGCGGCTTCGTCCAGCGCGTGGCCGGCGGCCAGAATGAGGTAGGCAATAAGCCGGGGCACGTCGTCGGGACCGGTTTTGAGGGCCACGGCGGCGTTGCGCACGCCCGGAAACTGCAACAGCAGCGCCTCGATTTCGGCCAGCTCTATGCGGTAGCCGCGCAGCTTCACCTGCGTGTCGATGCGGCCCAGAAACTCCACTTCGCCGCCGGTCGTGAAGCGGCCCAAATCGCCAGTGCGATAGAAGCGGCCGCGCAACGCCGGCTGGGGGGCATCTGCTTCAATAAACTTGCTGGCCGTCAGCTCGGGGCGGTTGAGGTAGCCGGTGGCCAGCGCGGCCCCGCCCAGGCAGATTTCGCCTTCCAGGCCCGGGGCAACGGCCTGCCCGGCCTGGTCGAGCAGCCGCACCACGTAGCCCGGCACCGGCCGGCCAATGGTGAGCGGCCGGCCCGGCACGTAGTCGGCGCTGGTGGCGATGACGGTGGCCTCCGTGGGCCCGTAGGTGTTCACGATGCGCCGGCTGGTCCCGCCCCAGGCCGTCAGCAGCTCGGCCGGACACACTTCGCCGCCCAGAATGAGTAGGCGCACCGTGGCCACCGGCGCATCGAGCAGCGAGAGCAGCGTGGGCACCGTGGAAAACACCGTGACGCCTTGGGCCAGTAGAAACGCTGGCAGCGCGTCGGGCGCTTTCATCACCTCGTCGGGCACCGGCACCAGCGCCGCGCCGGCGGCCCAGGCCAGCCAGATTTCTTCCAGCGAAGCATCAAAAGCCACCGAAAAGCCCTGCGCTACCCGGTCGTCGGCAGTCGGCTGAAACAAGGCCTGCTCGGCCTGCACCAAATGGCCAATGCTGCGGTGCGGCAGCACCACGCCCTTGGGCAGGCCGGTGGTGCCAGACGTGTAGATGACGTAGGCCGGCGAGTCGGGCGAAAGCACGGGGGCGGGGGCGGCCGGCCGGCTCTCGGCCGGATAAGCCGGTAGCTGGTGCAGGTTCAGGGCGGTGCCGGCCCACTCGCCGGGAGCGGGGGGCGGCCCGGCCGTCAGCAGCAGGCGCGCCCCGCAGTCGCTCAGAATGAAGGCCACCCGCTCGGCCGGAAAGCTTAAGTCCAGGGGCACGTAGGCGGCCCCGGCCTTGAGCACGGCCAGCATGGCCACGTACAGCTCCGTCGATTTTGCGATGAACAGGCCTACGAAATCGCCGGGTTGTACGCCCGTGGCGCGCAGATAGTCGGCCAGCGCGTTGGCGCGCTCGTCCAGCTCGCGGTAGCTCACGGGGCCGGCGGGCCCCAGCAGGGCCGGCCGTGTGGGGTACTGCTGCACGCTGGCTTCAAACCACTCGTGCAGCCGCGCGGGAGCGCCGGCGGGCAGCTGCACCGGGCTCTGGGCAAATTCGGCTAGCTGCATCAGCTCGGCGGTACCCAGAAATTGTAGCCGGCCCACCGTGGTTTCGGTAGTGGGCCCGAGCTGCTCGAATACAGCCTGCAAATGGCCGGCAGTAGCGGGCCGGTCGGCGACGGCAAACGTCACGTCATCATCCAAAAACGTAACTTTGCTTTCCCAGGCGGGTGGTGTGTCGGCGCTGTCGGGCGTCATTTGCAGGTGCCAGGGCTGCATTGCCGGCTCCCAATCAGGTGGCAATGCCGCCAGCGCCGTGCGGATTTGCTGTGCGGCCTCGGCAGTCAGCGTGCTCACCCGCTGCGCATCATCCAGCGAAAGATGCAGCTGGAGCACCGGAGCCAGCAAATCAGCCGGCGCGCCCAGCCGCACGGCCACGGGCAGCACGGTGGCCGTGCGCTCGGGTTGGTAGCGGTAGTGCACGAGCGCATAGGCGGTAACCGAGGCGGTTAAAGCGGCAAAGGGTACGGGCAGGACTAAGGTGTCGGTACTACCGTTGGCAAGCGTTTCGGTGGGGTTCATAGGTAAGCGACAGCAATGAGCAGACACAACAAGCGGATGGTGGATTCGATGGCGGAAGCCAGACTCCGTTTAATTACTCGGAACAACTCCTTTCCAGCCGACCGGCTGACTGTTGCAAACCACGTCCCGCCAGATGTTGATATGCTGAAGTATTGGCCTGGGCCAGTTAATGGAAGCCAGTCCTAACGGCTGGAAGAAGGGCCGCTATTTATTCTGTGATGACCGCCAAAAATGCCGGCAGCCCGGCACTGGGCGGCGGCCTCAACACGCGCTGCCGCCCCATTGCTGGGGGCGGAACCCGGTGCCCCGACCCGCAAGCATATCATTATGACAAACGCACCGGGTCATAATGGCCCGGTGCGCGGCCTTTGAGCGGTAGCGGCAGCGCTTTGAATAAATATAACCTACTGACTATATTTTGGTTATAGTAATTGTAGCACGCCTGGCCCGTTCTGGTCTGGCATTCGCTGCGGCCGGCGCAGTCCTGGGGTGTTCCCATTCTCTTAGCCGGCCGCCTTATGTCACTCAAAGCAAAAATCACCTGGGGATTCGTGGCCATGCTGGTCCTGCTGGTCGGGCTGGGGGGCTACGCCTTCGATACCGTGCACCAGCTGGACCGGAATTCGCGCGCTATTCTGCAGGACAATTTCTACTCGGTGCAGCTGGGCCAGCGCATGTTGCAGGCGTTGGATGAGCTGGCCACCCCAGCCGCCGCGCCAGCCGCCTTGAACCGCTACAGCACGGCGCTTACCCGCGAGGCCGGCAATATCACGGAGCCCGGCGAGCAGCAGCTCGTCGACAGCATGGTGCAGACCCTGGGCCGCTACGAGGATGCCCCGGTCACCCGGGCAGCCACCGTGGCCGAGCTGCGTCGGCACACCCACCACATGGTGGCCCTGAACATGGCCGCCCTCACCCGCAAAAACGAGCAGGCCAACCGCACGGCCACCGCCGCCACCCGCTTTCTGGTAACCCTGCTGACCCTGGGCGCGCTGCTAGCCCTGGCCCTGGTGCTGAGCGTGCCGGAAGCGGCCGTGGGCGGCCTGCGCAAGCTCACGGCCAGCATCGACCACGCGGCGGCGGGCAATTTTTCGGCCAGCATCCCACAGGAAAGTACCGACGAGTTTGGCAGTGTGACCCGGGCCTTTAATGGTTTGCTGATGCACCTCAACGAGTACCGCACGGCCAACCTGGCCGAGCTGCTGACCGAGCGCAACCGGGTGGCCAGCATCGTGCAGACGCTGAAAGAGGGCCTGCTGCTGCTCGATGAAAGCCGGCAGGTGATTGTGGCCAACCCCGTGGCCTGTGCCCTGCTGGGGCTGTCGGAGGCCGAGGTGGTGGCCCGGCCGGCCGAGGAGCTGGCGCAGGCCAACCCGGTGTTTGGCCAGCTGCTGGCCTACGTGCAGCAGCCCGCCGCCCAGCGGGGCAGCACGCCCCTGGCCCTCACCGTGGGAGAAGGGGCTGAGGCCGTATTCTACCAGGTGGGCCTGCACGAGGCCGTTTCATTTAACGCGGCCACTGACCGCATGGAGTTCATCGGCTCCATCCTGGCGCTGCACAACGTGTCGGCCTTCAAGAAGCTGGACCAGACCAAGTCCGACTTCCTGGCCACCATCTCACACGAGCTGAAAACGCCGCTGTCGAGCAGCAATTTCAACCTCAAGCTGCTGCTCGACCAGCGCATCGGGCCGCTCAATGCCGAGCAGGCCGACATCGTGAGCAGCCTGCGGCAGGAAAACCAGCGCCTGCTGCTCCTGGTGAGCGAGCTGCTGACGGTGGCCCGCCTGGAAGCAGGCGCCACCATTGCCCTCGACATGCGCCCCACCGCGCTGGCCGCGCTGGTGGCCGCCGCCACCGAGCCCCTGCAGCTGCAGCTGCGCCCCAAGCACCTGGTGCTGGACGTGCAGCTGCCCCCCAACCTGCCGCCGGTGCGCGCCGACCTGGAAAAGTCGGCCTGGGTGCTGCTCAATCTGCTGGCCAACGCCGTGCGCTACTCGCCCGAGGGTGGCCGGATTATCGTTTCGGCCGCCGCCGAGCCCGACGGCCAGGCGGTGCGGGTGCAGGTGCAGGACGACGGCCCGGGCATTGCCCCGGAGCACCAGCAGCGCATTTTCGAGCGGTTTGCGCAGGGCCCCGGCGCGGGGCCGGAAGCGGCCGCTGGTACCGGCCTGGGTCTGAGCATCTCCCGCGAATTCATCACCAACCAGGGCGGCACGCTGGGCGTGGAAAGCACGCCCGGTGCTGGCAGCACCTTCTATTTCACTTTGCCCGTGGCCTAGCGGCCACCCGATTCTTTCTAATCTCTTTTCGTTATGTCCACGCTCACGGCTGCGCTTCCCACGGAAATCAGCATTCACAAACGCAGCATCACGGTGGCCGGCCTGCTGGTTACGCTCGGCATCATTTTCGGCGACATCGGCACCTCGCCGCTGTACGTGTTCAAGTCCATTCTCGGCGACCGGCCCGTGAGCGAGCTGCTCGTGTACGGCGGCGTGTCGGCCGTTTTCTGGACGCTCACGCTCCAAACCAGCATCAAGTACATCCTGCTCACGCTGGAGGCCGATAACCACGGCGAGGGCGGCATTTTCTCGCTCTATTCGCTGGTGAAGCACCGGGGCCGGTGGCTGCTATGGCCGGCCATCATCGGGGCGGGCACGCTGCTGGCCGATGGCATCATCACGCCGCCCATTTCGGTGTCGTCGGCCATTGAGGGGCTGAGGCTGCTGGACCCCACGTTGACCGAAACGACTATTATCACCATCGTGCTGGTCATTATCACGCTGCTGTTCGCGTTTCAGCAGTTTGGCACCAAGGTGGTAGGGGCTTCGTTCGGGCCCATCATGCTGGTGTGGTTCAGCACCATTGGCTCGCTGGGGCTGATTCAGATTTTCCACCACCCCGCCATTCTCCAGGCGCTGAACCCGCGGTACGCCATCGAGCTGCTGACGGTGTACCCCAAGGGTTTCTGGCTGCTGGGCGCGGTGTTTCTGTGCACCACGGGCGCCGAGGCGCTGTATTCAGACCTGGGCCACTGCGGGCGTAAGAATATTCGGACGGCCTGGCTCTTTGTGAAAACGGCCCTCGTGCTCAACTACCTGGGCCAGGCCGCCTGGACCATGGACCACATGGGCCAGGTGCTGAGCAGCGCCCAGAATCCCTTCTTCCTGATTGCGCCCACCTGGGGCCTGATTCCGCTGATTATCATCGCCACCATGGCCACCATCATCGCCTCGCAGGCCCTGATTTCGGGCTCGTACACGCTGATTTCCGAAGCGGTGAGTTTGAACTTCTGGCCCAAGGTGCGCATCCTGTTTCCTACCGACCAGCGCGGGCAGATTTACGTGCCGAGCATCAACTGGCTGCTGTGGTTCGGCTGCGTGTGCGTGCAGCTCTGGTTCCAGACCAGCAGCAACATGGAGGCGGCCTACGGCTTCTCCATCACGGTGGCCATGCTGATGACCAGCATTTTGCTCTCGCAGTACCTGCGCGGCGTGAAGCACTGGGCCATCCCGGTGGTGGGCCTAATCATGCTGGTGTTTCTGACGGTGGAGTTGTCGTTTCTCATCGCCAACATCACCAAGCTGCTCAACCGGCTGGGCATCCTCGTCTTCGAGTGGGGCCTGATTCTGGGCATGTGGATGGGCTACAAGGGCCGCCAGATTAAGAACCGCTACCTCGACATGACCGACTGGGCCGAAAACTTGCCCATTTTGCAGGAACTGAGCCAGGACCAGACCGTGAGCAAGTACGCCTCGAACCTGGTGTACCTCACGCGCAGCAAAAACGCCCGCCAGATTGAGGCCCGCATTCTCTACTCCATCCTGCGTAAGAAACCCAAGCGCGCCGACCGGTACTGGTTCCTCAACATCAGCATGCTGAATGAGCCCTTCGGCATGCGCTACACCCTGGAAACGTTGGTGCCCGACGTGGCCTACAAAATCAACTTCCAGCTGGGCTTCCGCATTCAGCCGCGCATCAACCTGCTGTTCCGGCGCGTGCTGGAGGACATGGCCGGCAAGGGCGAAATCGACATCACCTCGCGCTATGCCACGCTGCAAAAGCACCGCATGCCCGGCGACTTCCGCTTCGTGGTGCTCGACAAAGTGCTCAGCTTCGACAACCAGCTGTCGTTGAAGGAACGGATTATCCTGCAAGGCTACTTCCTGTTCAACAAGCTGGCCATCAGCGACCAGCAAGCCTTTGGCCTGGACACCAGCGACGTGGCCGTGGAGCTGGTGCCCCTCACCATTCAGCCCCACCGCCCGCTGGAGCTGCAGCGCGTGGCTCCGGAAAACGTTTCGGACCCGGTGCCGGCTGCCGCCCTGGCCGCCGAGGAGCTGGCCCTTAAGATTTGAGGACCCGCGCGGCCATACCCCGAATTTTAGCCGCCGCCCGCAAGGACACCAAAGTGTCGGCGGCGGCGGCCAATTTTTCCCCGTTCGCCAGGCTGCCAGGCGCTGGCCGGAAGTTCGGGTAAGAGCTGCGTTGAAGCCTTGTAGGTAAATCCGTCCCTTTGCGGGAGGGAGTTCGGTACCAAACCGGCAAAAGGCCCGGCAAGCTGGCCGCACTGTCGGCGTCTGCTTCAAAACTATTTCTTTCAGGACTTGCGCAGTCGGCCGTTGGCGAGCGACTGCGACGCGCTGCCCCCCGTGTTCATGTTTTCCGTATAGCCGCCAGGATTGAGCCTGCTGCTCGTCTGTGTCGATGCCATTGTCGGCTTCCTTTCTGAGAAAACGAACCCACCAAGCATGCGTAATACTTTTATCCGCAACGGATTCATTGCCGCCGGACTGGTCAATATTCTGGCCGTGCTGTTCCTGTCGCGGGCTTTCACGAATGCGGTTATTCCGGAAACCGACCCGGTAGTCATGTCCAATTTTGGCTTGCTGATGATTGCCGTCTGGGGGCTGGTTTTTCTGGCCGTGGCTACCCGCTACCAGTACGTGAAGTGGGCCGTGGGCGCATTCGTGGTCGAAAAGCTGGTGTACGCCGTGGTCTGGTTCCGTTGGATTACGACCCACGAGGTGGGCGCCGTGTACGCCAGGGACTTGTTCGCCGGCGTGTTCTACTCGGTTTACGGGCTCAACGACTTTATCTTCTTTCTCTTCTTCGTGGCGGTGTTTTACCAGCTTCACCGCCTGGACGCAAAGCCGCTCAGCGAGGGGGCGTTCAGAGAGCGGAAAATATAGCATGACCTAATTAAAAAATGCAGTTGTTACAGCATAAGCTCAGCCATTGGTCAACGGATGCAGGCAGGACTGCGTTAGGTAAGCATGACGAAAGCTGTTTTCATTGCCGCCGCCGAGCCCTACAGCGGAAAATCGCTGATTACGCTGGGGCTGGTAAATATGCTGCTGGGCCAAACGCGACAGGTGGGCTACTTTAAGCCGCTCATCGACTATGACCCCGCCCAGGAGCCCGACCCGCGCCTGGCCACCATCAGCAGCTACTTCAAGCTGCCGTTGCCCGCAGCCGATACCTATGCCTACACCCGCGCCGAGGCTCTGGCACTAATGGAAACCGGCGCGCAGGGCGAGCTGATTGACACCGTGATTCGCCGGTTTAAGTACTGGGAAGACACCTGTGATTTCACGGTGGTGGAGGGCAGCGACTTCGTGGGGCCGGGCACGGCGTTTGAGTTCGACGCCAACGTCTCGATTGCCAAAAACCTGGGCGTGCCCGTTATCCTGGTGGTGTCGGGGCAGGGCAAGAGCACGGCCCAGGTCGTGAGCGCCGTGCTCACCACGCTGCGCAACTTTGAGAGCCGCGAGGTGCCCGTGCTGCAAGTGGTGGCCAACCGCATTGCCCCGGCCCAGGTGGCCGATGTGCAGGCGCTGCTGCGCGACCAGCTGCCGGCCGAAGTGCTGCTCGCCATCATCCCCGACTACCCAAACCTGCTGCACCCGACCATGCGCGAAATCCAGGCTGGGCTGGGGGGCAAGCTGCTGTTTGGGGAGGCGGGCCTGGGCAACCAGGTCGATAACTACGTGATTGGGGCTATGCAGGTGCCCAACTTCCTCAACTACCTCAAGGAGAATGTGCTGATTGTGACGCCTGGCGACCGGGGCGACATCATCGTGTGCGCCCTGCAGGCGGATTTGTCGGCCAATTACCCCAAGGTGGCGGGCATTGTGCTCTCCACCGGCACGGAGCCCGACGAGCCCGTGCGGTTGCTGCTGGAGGGCCTGCCCGATACCGTACCCATTCTGGCCGTAGCCACTGGCACCTTCGAAACCACCACGCGGGTGAGCGCCATCCGCTCGCGCCTCACTCCCGACAATCCCCGGAAAATTCAGCTGGCTATCAGCACCTTCGACCGTTACGTGGACGTGTCGGCGCTGCGGGAAAAGCTGGTCAGCTTCCAGTCCGAGGGGCTCACGCCCCACATGTTCCAGTACCGGCTCCTGCAATGGGCCCGGCGCTCGCGCCGCCACATCGTGCTGCCCGAGGGCAACGACGACCGCATTCTGCGGGCCGCCGCCCTGCTGTTGCACCAGAACGTGGTGGACCTCACCATTCTGGGTGACCCGGCCACGGTGGCCGCCGCCATCAAGCGTCTGGGCCTCACCATGCCACCCGAGCACCTGCGCATCATCGACCCGGTGAACTCGGCCCTGTACGCCGGCTACGTGGAGACATTTTACGAGCTGCGCAAGGACAAGGGTATGAACCACGACATGGCCCGCGACCTGCTGCGCGACGTGTCGTACTTCGGCTCGATGATGGTGTATATGGGCGATGCCGACGGCATGGTTTCGGGGGCGGTGCACACCACGCAGCACACCATCCGGCCGGCGCTGCAGTTCATCAAAACCAAGCCCGGCGTGTCGGTGGTGTCGTCGGTATTTTTCATGTGCCTGCCCGACCGCGTGGCGGTGTTCGGCGACTGCGCCGTGAATCCCAACCCCACCGCCGAGCAGCTGGCCGAAATCGCCATTTCCTCGGCCGATAGCAGCGCGGTCTTTGGCATCGAGCCCCGGGTGGCCATGCTCTCGTATTCGTCGGGCACCTCCGGCGCGGGGGCTGATGTAGAGAAGGTGCGCCAAGCCACCGAGCTGGTGCGCCAGCGCCGCCCCGACCTGAAAGTGGAAGGCCCCATTCAGTACGACGCGGCCGTAGACCCGCTCGTGGGCCGCCTGAAACTACCCGATTCGGAAGTGGCCGGTCAGGCCAGCGTGTTCATCTTCCCCGATTTGAACACCGGCAACAACACCTACAAAGCCGTGCAGCGCGAAACCGGCGCGCTGGCCATTGGCCCGGTCCTGCAGGGCCTGAACAAGCCGGTGAACGACCTGAGCCGGGGCTGCACCGTGGACGATGTATTCAATACCGTTGTTATTACCGCCATTCAAAGCCAGCAGGGCTGATTTGATTATGCGAGCTAATCCCAATTACTCAAACGTTATGCTTCGCTCAGCATGATGTGGCACTGCTCAGCGATTTCAAATTCATAATTGATTAATAGTGAACATTTTCGTTCTCAATTCCGGCAGCAGCTCCATTAAGTATCAGCTGTTTCGCTGGCCGGCCGAGCGGCCCGTGTGCAGCGGACTGGTGGAGCGCGTCGGCTCGGCGCAGGCCACCATTACCCACCAGGTTTTCGACCTGCAGGCCCCCGCCAACCCGCCGGCCGAAACCAAGCTAACCCTGCCGCTGGCCGACCACGAAGCGGGCCTGCACGAAGTGGTGCGCCTGCTCACGGCCGCGCCCGGCGGCATTATTGCAGACCCGGCCGACATTGCGATAGTCGGCCACCGGGTGGTGCACGGGGGCGAAACCTACGCGGCAGCCACGCGCATCACGGCCGCGGTGAAGGTCGAAATCAAGCGGCTGTTTGCGCTGGCCCCGCTGCACAATCCGGCCAACTATGTGGGCATTGAGGTGGCCGAGCGCGTGTTTGCGCAGGCCCGGCAAGTAGCGGTGTTCGATACGGCGTTTCACCAGACCCTGCCCGAACACGCGTTTCGCTACGCTCTGCCCACGGCCCTCTACACCGAGCAGCGCATCCGCAAGTACGGCTTTCACGGCACCAGCCACCAGTACGTGGCCGCGCAGGCTGCCGCTTACCTCCAA
This sequence comes from Hymenobacter siberiensis, assembly GCF_018967865.2. Lineage (NCBI taxonomy): Bacteria > Pseudomonadati > Bacteroidota > Cytophagia > Cytophagales > Hymenobacteraceae > Hymenobacter > Hymenobacter siberiensis. Next base: position 131,540 of record NZ_JAHLZY020000003.1, on the reverse strand, counting down.
AAGCCCGATGCCCGGCTCATCACCATTCACCTGGGCAACGGGTGCAGCATGGCCGCCGTGCGGGGCGGGCAGTCACTAGATACAACCATGGGCTTCAGCCCGTTGGCGGGCCTGGTGATGGGCACCCGCTCGGGGGATATCGACCCTTCGGTGCTGCTGTACCTGCTGGGGCCGCTGGGCTACACCACGGAGCAAGTGAACACCCTGCTCAACAAGGAAAGCGGCATGCTGGGCCTGGCCGGCTCCAACGACATGCGCGACATCGGCGCGGCGCTGGCCGCCGGCGATGCTCGTGCCGCGCTGGCCTACGACGTATACGCCTACCGCATTCGTCAGTACATCGGGGCCTATGCAGCCGTACTCAACGGACTGGATGCCATTGTTTTCACGGCGGGCGTAGGCGAAAACGATGCGCTGGTTCGCACGCGGGTCTGTGAAAATATGGAGTTTTTCGGGCTCACCCTGGACGAGGATAAAAACCAGCAGCGCCTGCCCGGCCTACGGGAGTTGAACCGGCCGGAAAGCCGGGTAAAAATCCTGGTTATTCCAACGGCCGAAGAGTTGGAGATTGCGCGGCAATGCGCGGACCTGCTTAGCAGGTAGTCAGTCATAAGTAGTCAGCAATCACAGAACTGGCACCGGCTGGCTGCCAGTTCCTGGGGGTTACTGGCCACAGTGCATCAACCAGTGTGCATCTTTGCTTAACAAACCTCATTGCCCCTCGCCCCAATGCTGCGTGGGTGGTGCCGTATACCCGCTTAGTGATTTTCTGTCGGCCCAGCGCATTCTTCACGATACCCCCAGCCTCACCATCTCCTACAGCTACGCCGACGACTGGCTGTACCTCGACTGGCCCGGCAAGCTCGATGACGAGTCCGTGATGGCTGGCGCCCTCAAAGTGCTTGAGCTACTGCAGCAGGAGCGGTGCGCCAAAGTGCTGAATGACAACACCCACGTTTCCGGCCTATGGGCCGATGCAGCCAAATGGGGGAGCGACATATTTTTTCCGCAGCTCTACGCGGTTGGCTGCCGCTACTTCTCGTGGGTGCATTCGGCCGAGCGCTACAGCCAGCTTTCGGCCGAGCTGGCCGTGGAACAAACCGCTGCCGGCATAATTTTTATGTCGTTTTCCGACCTGTCCACTGCCTCCGAGTGGCTTCGCAGTATGTGATGGCGAATGGTGCCCCTGGCTTTTTTGCTTCGCCTTAAGCCCCTGGCACCTGCCGCTTTTTGGTGCAGACTATTTGCCGGGTTCAGGCCTTGCGGGCCAGTTGCTGCTTTAACTCGGTCAGCTGCCGGTCATTCTCCTGCGCCGCCAGTCGTGCGGCCAGGCGTAGCTCAATCTCGTCCATCGCAATAGCGGCCATGTCCTGCAATATTAGTTTCTGGCCCTCGGTCAGGTAGCGCTGCTTCTGGTCGATGAGGCAAAACGTGCCCAGCATGTGGCCGTCGTGGGTCTGTAGCGGGGCGGCGGCGTAAAACCGTAGGCCAAACTCGCCTGCTACCAGTGGGTTGGCCAGGTTACGCGGGTCGCGGCGGGCATCCTCCACAATCTAAACCTCCTGCGAAAGAATAGCTGAGTCGCACAGCCCTCCGCCCCGGTCAATCTGCGCCGCGTCCAGGCCGTGGCGCGACTTAAACCAGATACGGTCCTCGTCTACCAGGCTAATGAGGGCTATGGGCATGTTAAAAACCTTGGCCGCCAGCCCGGCCAGGCGGTTCATGCTGCCATCTTCCGGCGTATCCAGAATATTGTAGCGCCTCAACACCTGCAGGCGCGCGGCTTCCGGGGTCGTTCCAATGGTCGTTATCATAGCGCAGGGAAGATAGGGCGGTGGACTGTTATTCGGGCCGAGTTGCTCCCGTGGAGCTTCTCGGCCTTCGTTTAACGCCTACGCACATTTGGAGGGGTATGATAAACGCGCTGCGGAAAAAAAGCAACCCAAAGAGGGCTGCGAACAGCCCAAAGATACCCAAGGTGTCCCTAACGACAAGGGTAATAACAGCGGCTTGAGCAGGGTTGGTCCTCGTCACTGACCAATCAGTATTGAAGCGTAGCGTCCGTACCACGATAGCCGTTTAATGGTTCCGGAAAACGGCCCAATTAGTTCTCTTCGGCTCTACTTCTGATCTAAAAACAGGAATATCTTCCGGTACGCCTCCTCCAGCTCGCTCGCGGAAGGGCTATGGTGACCCTCCGGCACGTAGAGCACGGTGTTTTTTTTCCGGTCCTGCTGGAGCTGGTCCACAAAGCGGGTAAACGTAACGGGCGGTACCTGGTCATCCTGGCCCCCGTGCCAGATAAAAAAGGGCGGGTCGCGCGGGTCCAGATAAGTGAGGGGTTCGTATTGCCGGGTTGTTTCTTTTGGCGCGTACCCGAGGGTTTCGGGGAACAGCGCCAGACCGATTTCTTTCATGACGGGCACCGGATGATTCATGAAAACCGCCTCCACGACGTCAAGCCCGCCCACCGGGCCGGAAAAGTTGACCACGCCGGCAATGTGGATGCCTGGCACGAGGGGGTGCGGGTAGGCGGGGTCATTGGCGGTCACGGCCACCAGGCTGGCGATGTGGGCACCAGCGGAAAAGCCCGTCAGCACAACCCGCTCCAGGTTCAGGGGGTAGGCGCTACGGTGCGCCGCCAGGAAGTTGAGGGCCAGCGTTAAATCTTCCGAGGCCACGGGAATGCCCCGCTTGAGCCGGTAGTTGAGGTTAACGACGGTGACGCCTTTCTTCAAATAAGGCTGAATGTACCGTTCTTCCCTGGCTTTGTCGCTGAGGTAATATCCTCCGCCATGCAGGAAAACAACGGTGTAGTTTTTGGCGTGGCGCTTCGCACCGTCGGCCGAGCGGTAAACGTCCATGGTCTGCTCCTTGTCGGCCCCATAGGGCACATCCTTGGTCACGACGTAGGTAGTCTGAACTTGGTCCGGGGTTTTGTCGGCCACGGCCGCCAGTTTCATGGAACAGGAGGCCGTGGCCATCGTAGCGGCCACGCGGAGCCAAATCAGGGGGGAGTGCATAAGAGCGAAGCGTTGAGCGAAAGCGAGCGGATGTGGCCCCTGCCGTTTAAGGCGGGGTTGCAGAGCAGCGGAGGCCACTGCCCCGTTCCCGGCGGGGCTAAAAGTAAGTACGGGCCGGCCTTGTTCTGAAAAGGGGTGCCAAAGTGGTCGGAATGGCAAACGAGCGTATCATTTCAGTGCGCCCCTGTCCGTCCACTTGCCCTACTACTTCGAAACCGGCTCGGTATCAGACAGCATGAGCCGGTTCGGCCCAGCGGGCTCCAGGTAACTGAGGACTGCTTAGAGCGGTTTCGAAGATAGTGTACGTGCTTTAGCTTTAGGCATATATTCGGAAATGAAAGCGTATTCACAAGATTTGCGGGAACGCGTGGCGGCGGCATGCGCCGAGCCGGGGGCCAAAACATACCAGGTCGCGGCTCGTTTTTGCGTGTCCCTATTGTTCACCGACAAGCTCTTGCGCCGCCAACGCACGAGCGGCTCGGTGGCCGAGTTGCCCCGTCATCCCGGCCCGGTCCCGCGCCTGGACGCGGCGGGCGACGAGCGCCTGCTGGCCTGCCTGCGGGCGCAACCCGATGCCACGCTGGCCGAAATCGGGCAGGCGCTGGTGGCGGCCGGCGGCCCCTCGTTGCAGCGCACGGCCGTGTGGCAGGCCGTGGAACGCCTGGGCTGGGGACGCAAAAAAAAGCGTCCACGCCGCAGAACGCGATACCGCGCGCGTCGTCGCCTTGCGCCGCTTGTTTATCGAAGCCATCCAGGAAGAAGAGGTGACTCGTTTTGTCTTCGTAGGTGAGACGAGCACGAACCTGACCTATTGCCGCCGCTACGGCCGGGCCCCAGCCGGCCAGCGTCTGGGCCAGGCCGTGCCGCTGCACGGCGGTCCGAACGGGACGCTCATCGCCGCCCTCACCCCTGAGGGCCTCGGGGCGCTGCTCACCGTCGAGGGAGCCGTTAATGGCGACGTGTTTGCCGCCTATCTCGACCAGGTGCTCGGCCCCACCCTGCGGCGGGGTGACGTGGTGGTCCTCGATAATCTGTCGGTGCATAAAGTGGATGGCCTGGCCGAAATCGGGGGGGGATATGGCGTGCGGCTGCGCTACCTGCCGCCCTATTCGCCCGATTTCAACCCAATTGAGCTGGCCTTCAGCAAGCTCAAAACCTGGTTGCGCCCCCTCAAAGCACGTACCCGCGACGCGCTTGAGCAGGCCATTATAGCGGCTGCCGCGTGGATATCCGACCAGGATGCCAAAAACTGGTTTGACCATTGCGAATATCATGTACAGTAACACCGAAACTGCTCTAACTGTGTTTTTCGGCACGTTAGCGTAGGCATTGCCGGCTCCGCCGCTGGTGCTGGCCCAGTGGCTCATGTCGGTCCAGGCGCCGGTTTTGCCCACCCAGTAGTAGCTGGCGGCGCGGGCAGTTGCACTCAGGCCCAGCAGGCAAAGCAGTAGGCAGAAGCACCTTAGCGCGGCGCTGACCAGGCAAGAGCCAGGTAAAGAAAATCGCATAAAGTATTCCGTGATGCCGGTTGCTAGGCCAACCGGGTACCAAAGAATATTAAATCAACAAACACCTGATAGACAGGTTATTGCTAATTATTTCAGTTGATTGTTTCTCCTGAGTGTGGCGTATTGTTCCAGCATCGGTAGCCGGGAATTGAGTTGCATCAGGGAAAGCAGCAAAGAGCAAGAGGCCCTGTCTTTATTGAAAACGACGCAAAGGGCATCGTTTTCAATAAAGACAGGGCCTCATAATCTCCGGTGGAGTCGGCGTTAAACTTTCACGTCGTAGCGGTCGAGCATCATCACCTTATCCCACGCCTTCACAAAGGCCTTCACGAAGCGCTTGTGACCATCGCTGCCAGCGTACACTTCCGCCACGGCGCGCAACTGGCCGTTGGAGCCGAAGATGAGGTCGGACCGAGTGGCCACGAAGCGGCTTTCACCCGTCGCGCGGTTGTCGAGCGAGAAGGTCATGCCCTTCGCGTCCGCCTTCTTCCAATCGAATTCCGTGCTTGTGAGTACGGTGAAGAAATCATTGGTAAGCACCCCCACGCGGTCGGTAAAGATGCCGTAGGGGGAGCCGTCGTGGTTGGCGTTCATGGCCCGCAAGCCGCCCGTCAGCGCTACCCACTCCGGCGAGGTGAGCGAGAGGAGCTGCGCCTTATCGAGGAACATCTCTTCTGGAGAAACGTCCTGCGAAATTTCGCCAAACCCCTTGTCGAGGTAGTTGCGGAATCCATCGGCCACGGGCTTGAGCCACGTAAACATCTCAATGTCGGTGAGTTCCTGCGTGGTGTCGCGGCGGCCCGGCGTGAAGGGCACCTCGGTTGCAACGCCCGCATCGGCCGCTGCTTTCTCGAGCGTGGCGCAGCCGCCCAGCACGATGAGGTCGGCGAGCGATACTTTCTTGCCACCCTGCTGCTGGCCGTTAAATTCGTCCATTACCGTGCGCAGGGCCGCAATAACCGGCACCGTGCGGCGGTTGACCGCCCAATCTTTTTGCGGGGCCAGCGCGAGCCGCCCGCCATTGGCCCCGCCGCGCTTGTCGCTGCTGCGGTGCGTGACGGCGGCCGAAAACGCGGTGTACACCAAATCAGACCCGGAAATACCCGCTGCCATAATCGACTTCTTCAGCGCCGCGATTTCCGCTGCTTCGATTACAGGGTAGTCGGCCACCGGGATGGGGTCCTGCCAGAGCAGGTCGTTCTCGTTCACCTTCTCGGCCCCGAGGTAGCGCTCGCGCGGGCCCATATCGCGGTGGGTTAGCTTGTACCAGGCCTTGGAAAAGGCCTGGGTGAAGGCGTCGAAATCGTTAAGGAATTTCTCGCACACCTTGCGGTATTCGGGGTCCTCCTTAAGGGCGATATCGGTCGTCATCATCATCAGGGCATTCATCTGGCCGGGGATGTGCGCGTCGGGCGTTTTGGGCGCATTCTTGTCAACCGGGGTCCACTGCAGGGCACCGGCCGGGCTCTTGGTCTGCTCCCATTCAAACTTGAACAGGTTGATGAGGTAGTCGTTGTCCCACTGGGTGGGGTTTGGCGTCCAGCTGCCCTCAATGCCGTTGGTCATCGTGTTTTCGGCATTGCCCGAACCTTTGGGGTTGTGCCAGCCCAGGCCCATCTGCTCCATCGGCGCAATCTCGGGCTGTGCCCCGATTTCGGCGGCTGGCACCATGCCGTGGCTCTTGCCGAAGGCGTGGCCGCCGGCAATAAGGGCCACGGTTTCCTCGTCGTTCATGGCCATGCGAGTGAACGTAATCCGAATATCATGGGCCGAGCCCAGCGGGTCGCCCTTCCCGTAGGGGCCTTCGGGATTCACGTAAATCAGGGATTGGAAGGAAGCTGCCAGCGGGTTTTCGAGGTCGTAGTCGGCATCGCCGTTCTGGCCGCGCCAGCGCTTGTCGCGCGACACCATGCTGTCGGGCGTGTTTACTTTCTTGCCGTCCCACACCTCGGGGCCCCAATAAGTGGCGTCGTCGGCCTCCCAGGCATCATGGCGGCCACCGGCGAAACCGTAGGTGGGGAAGCCCATGATTTCTAACGCGCAGTTACCAGTCAGCACAATAAGGTCGGCCCAGGACAGGGCGCTGCCGTATTTCTGCTTGATGGGCCAGATGAGGCGGCGCGACTTGTCGGTGTTGCCATTGTCCCACCAGCTGCTGATGGGTGCGAAGCGCTGCAGCGCCTCCCCGGCACCCCCGCGGCCGTCGGCAATGCGGTAGGTACCGGCCGAGTGCCAGGCCATGCGAACCATCTGCGGGCCGTAGTTGCCGTAGTCCGACGGCCACCAATCCACCGAAGAAGTCAGGAAGCCTTTGATTTCCTGCTTCAGCGCCTCCAGGTCGATGGCGTTGAATGCCTCGGTATAGTTGAAATCTTCACCGAGCGGATTGGCACCCGGGGCATTGTGGTGCAGCAGCTCCACGCGCAGCCGGTTGGGGTACCAGTCGGACAGGGTGGGCGAAGCGCCTTCGGCGCCGCCGATGCGGTCGCCGCCGAAGGGACATTTTCCGCCCATTTCGAATGTTTTGGTGTCGGTCTTGTCGTTGGTTATGTGCATCATACTGGTTTCGTGAAATGTCGTCGAATCTTGTTAGGCCGTTGGTGGCGCGCCGCTGCATCACTAAACAGCAACGCTTCAGGTTATTGTGAATCAAAAATCGCTGCTGCCCTTACCCTGGTCACAAGCTCAGGCAAATGGCACATGCTAATGCATAAGAAAATCCCTCAATGGCATCCCCGGTTAAACGCAGGCGCGAGCATTGCGGCTACATTCTAAGCAAACCTTAAGGCGCCTGATGCGGGCGAAGTACTAGCAGCAGCCCCATATAAATACCGGGCTGATTGAAAAGGTTATACCCAAAATTCGCCGGACCGAAATTTGACCTCACCTTTGCGGGCTATTTCCAAGCACTGTCGGGATGAACGCAACGCAACAAGAAGAGAAAGAATACCTGGAAGTAATTAAGGAGAAGCTGACGCTGGCCATTCGGCGGATAGATGGCTCCGTCCGGCAGTTTTCCGACGAGCTGCGGGAGAAAAAGGAGTACATCCATGAGCACCAGTCCGGCATGGACGATGCCGACATGGTGTCTGCTGGTCAGTCCATTGACCGCATGGCCTTTACCGGCGAAGCAGCCGTGGGCCGGAAACGGAAGCTGCTCAAGCTGGGGCAGTCGCCCTACTTCGGCCGCATTGACTTTGTGCCCCAGGGGCAGGCTAAACTGCCGGTGTACATCGGGGTGTATTCCTTTATGGATGAGCAGCGCCGCAGCCTCATCTACGACTGGCGGGCGCCGGTTTCGTCCATGTTTTACGACTTCGAGCTGGGCGAAGCCGCCTTCGCCACGCCTTCGGGCATGATTCAGGGCACCATTGAGCTGAAGCGGCAGTACAAAATCCGGGATGGCCGACTGGAGTTCATGCTCGAAAACGACGTGAACATTCACGACGACGTGCTGCAGCGCGAGTTGGCCAAGTCCTCCGACGACAAGCTGAAGAACATCGTGGCCACCATTCAGCGCGACCAGAACGCGGTGATTCGCAACGAAACCGCGCAGGTGATGGTCATTCAGGGCGTGGCCGGCTCGGGCAAAACCTCCATTGCTCTGCACCGCATTGCGTTCCTGCTCTACCGCTACCGCGAAACCATTGGGGCGAAGGACGTGCTCATCATCTCGCCAAATAAGGTGTTCGCCGACTATATCTCCAATGTGCTGCCCGAGCTGGGCGAAGAGCACATTCCCGAGCTGGGCATGGAAGAGCTGGCGGCCGATTTGCTCGACCACCGCTACTCGTTCCAGACCTTTTTCGAGCAGGTTTCCGCGCTGCTCGACAACCACGACCAGGCGTTTATTGAGCGTATCCGGTTCAAGTCGTCGTTTGAATTCCTCAGCCAGCTCAACCAGTACCTTATCTACGTCGAGAACAACTACTTTACGGTGAAGGAGCTGCGGGTGGGCAGCACCCTGGTTCCCCTGCCGTTTATGCTGGCCAAGTTCAAGACCTTCCACCGGGTGCCGCTCCTGAAACGGTTTGCGCTGGTGGCCGAGGAAGTACGGGCCTACGTGCGCGATGCCACCCGCCGCAAGCTCACTGGGCACGAAAAAAACATAATTGGAGAGGCCATTCCCCGCATGTTCCGCTTCCATCAGGTGCTGGACCTGTACCGGGATTTTTACCGCTGGCTGGGCAAGCCCGACCTATTCAACATCGACCACCGCCTGCACCTGGAATACGCCGATGTTTTTGCCCTCATCTACCTGCGCCTGCGCCTGGAAGGCATCAGCACCTACGACCACGTGAAGCACTTGCTGGTGGACGAGATGCAGGACTACACCCCCGTGCAGTATGCCGTGCTTTCGCGCATATTCCTGTGCCGCAAAACTATTCTCGGCGATGTCAGCCAGACGGTGAACCCGTACAGCTCTTCCTCGGCCGAAACCATCGAGCGCGTATTCCCGCAGGCCGATGTGGTGAAGCTGTACCGCAGCTACCGCTCTACCGTCGAGATTACGGCCTTCGCGCAGCGCATCACCCCCAACCCCCACATCATCCCCCTGGAGCGCCATGGGCAGGAGCCTGTGGTGGCGCGCTTCACGAGTAAAGACGATGAATTTCAGGCCGTTAGGCAGTTGCTCACGGCCTTTTTCAGCTCCGGAAATCATTCCCTGGGCATCATCTGTAAAACCCTGCGGCAGGCCGAAGAGGTATACCAGACGCTGGAAGCGCCCGGTATTTACCTGCTCACCGACGAGTCCACCACCTTCAAGGAAGGCGTCATCATCACCACGGCTCACCTGGCCAAGGGCCTGGAATTCGATGAGGTTATTCTGCCCTTTGTTTCCGCCCGCAATTACAAAACGGAGGTCGATAAAAGCATGCTCTACGTGGCCTGCACCCGGGCCATGCACCAGCTCACACTAACGCATACCGGCGATATCACGGCTTTTTTAGCCTTGTCATAACATCGTTTCGGGGGGGGGGGGCTTTAACTCTACTTTGGCAGGTTGTCGGTTGGGTGTAGGGGCGGGGTCGTACCCGGTAGGGCTTGTCCCCGCCCCTACATCCTGGAAGCCCCAATTAGCTCAACCTGCCAAAGTTGAGTTAGAAAGTGCCCGAAAATAGTAAAGAACGTCATTCCGAGCGCAGGCGAGGAATCTCGCGTCAATCGTGGTGGTTGTCCGCCTGCGGGCTGGCGCAGGCCAGGGGCTGGCCCCGGTTGTCGGCTAGGAAGAGGGTCGTGGTGGTGCGGGCTTTTTTGCGGCCCTGGTAGCCGACGGCTTCCCCCCGTTCTTGTCGGGCGTGTTGCTGCCGTCCAGCTGGACGCTGGAACAGTCGAGGTGGGCCCCGTTTTGGCGCAACAAACGGAGCCACACCGCTTGCCAGGACCCGTCCTTGCGCCAGGCATTAAAGCGGGCGTATACGCCCTGCCAGGTCAGGGATGCGCCCGTAAAAAACTGTTTGACCGGCAATAAGCGCCACTGACAGCCGCTGTTGAGCTTGTAGAGAATGACTTCTACCAACTCAACCGGCTCCACGACCGAGGGGCGGCCGTGGGTCGAGAACGGGAGCGCGGGCAGAATCCATTGGCGAATCATAGCTTTGGACAGGACTTACATTAAAATGCGAAAAAAGGAGTGTTACATCTCAAATTTCACGCTTTTTTGGGAGTCCTTTGACTTTCTAAACAGTTTCACTGTGTGGGAATTGGTATATTTCACCTGAATAGGCAGTGAATTGATGAAAAATGCCTTGTTGTGGCCTGCGTTGTTATTATTAACATCATTATTATCGAAGGCCCAATGTCCGCCAGCAGTTAACTGCACTCCCGGTTCGGCTTCATCAGCCAATACCCAATTTGGCATGGGCATCTACCGGGTTCGGCTGGCCAATCTCGATACAATCACCAACGGCAGTGCCGACGGCTACCGCGACTACAGTTGCCAGCGCCGAGCAAACCTGTTGCAAGGTTCGACCTACACCCTGCGCGTGCAAACCGGAACCTCGGCGGCCGAAAACGCAGTTGCGTGGCTGGACTACAATAATGACGGGATGTTTGCCGCTGGTGAGCGTATCCTTTACTCCCTGAATGCCCGGACTCACACGGTTAACTTCACTGTGCCCGCTACGGCCATACTCAATCAGGCCTTACGACTGCGCATTGCCGCTGACTACGCGAATAGTCCCATCCCCACGGCTTGTTCGACTCCCCAATACTCCCAAACCGAGGACTACCAGGTGCGCATTATGGCCGGCAACGCGGCCCCAGTGGCGCACTTCGCGGCGGTCGATTCCATTACGTGCTCCGGCGTGGTCGCCCTTCGGGACAACTCCTTTAATACGCCGGTGGCCTGGCGCTGGCGATTTGGCGACGGCACGACCAGCACCCAACAGCACCCGACCCATACCTACGCGGCGGCCGGTACCTATGCCGTGTCGTTGCGCGTGTGCAACCCCAGCGGTTGCGACTCGCTCACCCGACCAGCCTACGTGCGGGTACGTACCGATGGCCCGCGCACCAGTAGTTGCCAACCGGCCACACTGGCCTACTGCTGTCAGTTTGGGCTTATCCGCGTGCGCCTGGCCGGCCTAAATAATGCCTCAGTCGACGGACAAGCCGGCTACGAAGATTTCAGCTGCGCCCAGCGTGCCACACTCACCGCCGACCGGCCCGACACGCTACGGCTCACCACAGGCCCCAGCGCCCACGACGTGCGCGTGTACCTGGACCTAAACGACGACGGCCAGTTTAGTGGCGCAGCCGAGTTACTTTACCAGGGCTTGTCCGTGCGCAGCCCGGTCGTGCCACTCACGATTTCCTCGGCTTGGGCTCTGGTCTATAACAAAGCCCTGCGGCTGCGCATCGTGGCCGACATTGCCGGCAGCACTGCTACTAGCGCCTGTGGCCCCGTGCAGGCCGGCCAGGCCGAAGACTATTCCCTCGTCGTGGTACCGAATGCCGCGCCTCCTGCTTCGGCCTTTACGGCGCACTACGAGCGCCTGTGTGATTCCGTGCGGGTGGCATTTGCCAATACCTCGGTGGGCGGGGCAACCAGCTACCACTGGAACTTTGGCGATGGAACGACTTCTACGGCTGCGGCACCTCCTGCTCATCTCTACCTGACGGCGGGGGTGTACGAGGTGCAACTCGTCGCGCAGAATGCTTTTGGGCGCGACACGGCTCGGCAGCGGGTGGCCGTGGCCACCGCCTGCCCCAGCTACTGCGCCGCCGGGGGGGGCAGCAGCAGCGCCGGCCCGGCCTACTTCACGCACTTTCAATTCGCCAACCTGGACAACACCGACTTTCGGGGTCCTGGGGTGGGCTACCGCGATTTTACGGCCCGCTACGCGATGGTGCAAGCCGGCCAGAGCTACACCGTGCGGGCCGAGTCGCTGCCGTGGATTTTCTCGGGTCCCGGCCCGTGGGTGGCCGTGGAGGCGTGGATTGACTACAATCAGGACGGCGAGTTCGGTCCCTCCGAGCAAGTGAGCTCGCAGCCCCAGTTCAGCCCCCAAAGCGTGAGTATCACCATTCCCGCCGCGGCCAAAGCTGGAGCCACCCGGCTGCGGGCCATCATGCACAGCGTCACGAGTTTTGTGCCCACCAGCACGTGCACCCCGGGATTTATAAACGCCGCCGTGGAGGATTACACGGTGGTCATCGTGCCGCCCCCCGTGGCCCCCACGGCAGCTTTTGCCGCCGACCAACCGGCCAGCTGCAACCCCCTGGTGCAGTTTCGGGACCAGAGCGTGGCCGCCCCCAATCGGTGGCAGTGGTCGTTTGGCGACGGCGGCACGTCCACCCTGCAACACCCGTTGCACACCTACGCCGCGCCGGGTACCTACACGGTGACCCTGCAGGCCGGCAACCAATACGGCACCAACACGGCCACCCGCTCCGGTTACGTATCCGTGAGCGCCTCGACAAGTGGCCCCCGGCCGGCATCCTGCTTGCCTTCCCCAACGGCAGGCACCACGGGCGTGGGACATGGCATGGGCACCTTGGAAATTGGGCCGGTTTTCACCTATCATCAACCCGCGAATGCGCCCGGTTACCGGGACGAGACCTGCACGCAGGTCGCCATTGCACTTACGGCAGGGGCCAGCGCCTCCTTCTATTTTGCCGATTCCAACTACAGCGGGACCGCTTGCTTTGTGTGGCTCGATGCGAACGATAACGGCCTCTTCGAGGCTCCGCAAGAGTTGCTGTTTAATTCGTTGGCCACCGGATTCATCGGGGGTACGTTTCGCGGCATCATCACGGTGCCCGCGACCACGCTGCTCAACCAGCCCCTGCGGTTGCGCGTCGCCTGCTGGGGCATGCCCTTCAACACTCGGCTCACGACGGTTCCCGACCCGTGCCGCCGCCAGGAAGAACTGGGACAAGTGCGTGATTTCACTGTTCGGGTATCGTCGACGTTGAGTACGGTGCCGGCTGGGGCCGCTCCCACCAGTTGGTCATTGGCTCCAAATCCGTCTACTGGACTCGTTCGGGTGCAGGGGAGCTTTACCGGCCTAACGACTGTCGAAATACACGACGTAGTAGGGCGGTGCGTGTACAAAGCACCCGCGCGTCCATCAGTTGATGGAACGCTGAATCTGAATTTAACGGCTTTACCAAATGGAGTGTACTTGGTACAGCTAAACCATTCTGGCCAAGTGTCCCGACTTTTGCTAGAATGATTTTTGTTCGCAAATTGAAACCCTCCTTTTCCTGAACCGCTAAACTAACCAGCCGGCAAGTCCCGTCGAAGCCTGGACCAACTATTTTGTGTGGGTGTCGAGTTTAAGAAACTCGTCTATCAATCAAATTTTACGAAACCCCGTTTGAATTGGGTGTAATTCAAAACTACGCGCCGGGGCCGTAACTTAGGCAGGCTCTACTTCCTTTTGGTCATGACGAAAGAAGCCTACCTAGCGCTTGCCGCCGCGCAATACGACGAGTTGAGAAGCATTGGCCAAGAGCCCGGTTTTTACACGCTGGAAGAGAAATTCGACCAGTTGTGGACGGCGCTGGGACGTTCGGTTCTGGAGCATACCCTGGAGTCGGTGCCGGCCAACAAGCAAAAAAAACGTTGTCCAGACCCGGTTCGGGCGCGTAGCCATCGCCAGGACGAACCCGTTCATTGCCCCGGTGCTGGGCTCGCGCACCAGCCCCTACCTACAAGCGAAACTGGTTTTACTGGCCGCTGAGCACGTTTTTGCCCACGTGCCGCCGCTGGTCGAATCGCTGCTGGGCATCCGGGTGAGCACGACGCAGGTGTACCGCCGCACCCAAGCCGCGGTCAAGGCCTTGCCGGCCGCCGCGCTCGATGCGCCCTGCCCGGTGGTGCGCGCCGACCCGGGGCCGGTCGACGGCTCGATGCTCTTCACTGACAGGGGCTGGCAGGAAGTCAAAGTCGGCCGCATCTTCCAGCACAGCGCCCCGGCCGGGACGATGGGACCGTCGCAGTACGTGGCCCAGCGCGGGCCCTTCGCCATCTTCACCCAACGCTTTGATCAAGCCCTGCCGCCGGACGCGGCGGCCGACCAGGTGTTTGTCACCGACGGGGCGCAGTGGATTCACCGCTGGTTACAAGATGCTTACCCCCACGCCACCCATATCCTGGACTTCTACCACGTGGCCGAAAAACTCGCCGCTGCCGCCCAGGCCGCCGACGCGCCCGCTTCCTGGCTGCCGGCCCAATACGCCCGCCTCTGGGCCGGCCAAAGCTCGGCCGTGGAACAGGCCGTGGCCGAGTTGCTCGGCTTGGCTGGCTCGGTGGCTGCTCAACTCGGCGCCTACCTGGCCACTAACCGGACCCGCTTGCGCTACGACCGGTTCCGCCAACGCGGGCTGCTTTGCGGCAGCGGACCCGTCGAGGCTGTCCACCGCACCCTGCTGCAGGTCCGACTCAAACGAAGCGGGCAGCGCTGGTCCAATGGCGGACTCGACCGGCTCGTACGCTTACGCTCGGCACTGAAAAGCCCCCAAATGTACCTGCTCACGGACCTGTTTAAAAAACCAACCGCGTAGTTCTGAATTACACCCAAGTGCTACAATCCTAATTTGCTTATCTGGGGCGGTGGTAAAGCTTTCGTTTTAATTGGCATAAAATGCCTCAAAAAATTAGTTAATACCAAATTGATTAGTCAATTGAGCACAAAAATTGTTGTTTCTTAAGTATCTCTAAGTGTCCTCAGCTACTAGCGAATCATGGGCATAAAAAGGTACTAATCGGATTGAGTGTTTGTGCTTTCTATTACTTTCAAACCTGTTGGTTATGGGGTCGCATTAGTTAGGCTAGGAACGGAAAACAACTCTAAGCTCGCTTGACCACCAAAGACGAGTTGATTTGTCTCACCAGGTCAGTTATTCAAGCCAAACCAAGTCGTTGATATGTGAAATAAGCAAAAGCTGCACGCCAGCCCAGCCAGAACCTGATTCTCTCGAAAGTCGCCTTGGCAGTTTTTAAACGCACGTTTTCTGAGATAGACCGCTAGGTCAGGATGCCTTAACGTTGTTTTCCGTTCTTAGTCTGGTGCGGACCCTTATTAGACGGCGCGCCCGGGCGCAGCATCAATCAACTATGTTTGGGTGTACTGAATGGGGGCCAGCAGCACGTAGCCGTCATCGGTGGCACCGACCATATGCAGCTGCCAGCCCACCGTTTGCCGGGCCGGCGAGTAAAAGGCCAGCAGCAGGGCTAAAACAGCTAAAGACGGCCAGGGTAGAAGTATTTCATAAGTTGTTAACTTATGATAAACCCGATTTTAATCAGTGGGTTACATAAAACAAACTCATCCCGAAGCAAACATCGCCCACCACTGACCTGCCGATACCTCGACGATTTATTTGGGCGGACCGAATGGTGCCCCCTCAGGCGGCGGGCCGCCGGGGCCACCCCCGCTGGCCGGAACGCTGCTCGTCCGGTCCCGGCCCTGGTCCCGGCTGCTGCAGGCGGCGCGGTAGGGTGGGGGCCAGCTGTTGCCAACGGGGCAGTTGCGCTGGCGTGAGCAGGTGGCCCAGGGCGGCAAAGTGGGCGTAGGTGAGGGAGTCAGTCTGGCGCTGCAAACCGCCGATGCGGGCCAGCAGCGCGGGCGAATAGCTCCTCGCGCCGCGCCGTCAGCTGCCGAAGTAGCGCCTGCACCTAGGCCTGGTGCTCCTAGCGCAACGTGCTGAACTGCTGGTGCTGCGAGGCCGTCAGCTTTAGCTCGCTTACCAAGGTGGCGACCACGGGACTGGCGCCTTGGTGCAGCAGGGCCTGGTGGCTGGGCCACCCGAACCAGAGCATCGTCAGCAGGCCCACGTTGAGCAGGCCCATAACCAGCACAAGCAACGACAAAATTCAGTTTTGGTCACGGTTCAAGGGCTGAGATTCGGTTGGTGTAGGGTAGTGAGGGGCAGCGGCCGGTACTGGTGCCAGCGTACAGCAGTCGGGGATGGCCAGCGGCCGGGCTTGCCGCGTAGCGTTGCAGCACGCACGCGCTGTCGGCGTCGGGCATCCTGGAGCCGGCAGTTTTCGAAGAATGTTCGCGTCCTGCCAGAGGTGCTCTCAGAAAACGGAATAAATAGCACGTTAAGGATTTTGACCGAAAGGGTGGCGCAAAATTCACTCGGTCGACTTGGCTGCGGCGGCTTTTCGATGACTGTGAATGACGACGCCCCGGTGGCGCAGGTATTTATAGAGCGTAACCTTGGAGATGCGCAGGCGCTGAGCAATCTCGTTCACCCCGAGCTGCTGTTCGCGATAAAGCGTCTCAGCGACGATGGCCGTGCGTTCCGCTTCTTCCGATAGTCCCCGCCGGCGGCCGCCCACCCGGCCTCGCGCCCGGGCCGAGGCCAGCCCCGCGTGGGTGCGCTCGCGAATTAGCTCCCGCTCAAACTCGGCCAGGGAGGCGAACAGGTTAAATACGAGCCGCCCCTGGGCCGAGGTGGTGTTGATGGCATCGGTGAGCGAAACCAGGCCCACGCCCCGAAACTCCAACTCTGCCACCATGTCGAGCAAGTGTTTCAGGGAGCGCCCCAACCGGTCGAGTTTATAAATGTAGACCGTGTCGCCAGGTCGCAGCCCCGCCAGCATCCGGTCGAGTTCAGGCCGTGCTTTGGTGGCCCCAGAAGCTTTCTCCTGGAAGATGGTTTCACAGCCGGCCTTGTTCAGGGCGTCGAGTTGTAGTTCCAGGTTCTGGTCGCGGGTTGAGACGCGGGCGTAGCCGATATTCATCGTTAAAGTAGAGGGTTCTCATCACGAAGATACCCTTTGCTGTACTTAGATTGCTGAACAAGTTTTCTGAACCAATTCCGATAGCTTTGCCTGGCTTTTCTGGTAGCGCAACCTACTCGCTGTTTTATTCACTTAAACGAGGGTTTTAATATTCAAGCACAAGACAACCTCGTTTTTCTGAGGCTCTCTTGCTCTACGGAGTAGCTTAGCCTTACGCGTAGACGGCTACCAAACGAGCCGGTTTCGCCACTATGGCCGGCTGGCTCAGGCGGCGCAAGAGGCGGTAGTGCGAGCGCAGGGCCGACCCAAAGGAGGGGTTTTCCAGGTAGGGCAGCCCAAATTCGCGCGCCGTTTGCCGCACGATGGACGCCAGGGGCGGGTAGTGAATGTGGCACACGCGCGGAAACAGGTGGTACTCAATCTGGCGGTTCAGCCCCCCGCAGAAGAAGCTAGCCAGCCCGTTGTGGGGCGCGAAGTTGGCCGTGGTCTGCAGCTGGTGCACGGCCCAGGCGTCCTGCATCGTGCCGCTGCCGTCGGGGGTGGAAAAAGTCGTTCCTTCCACCACGTGCGCCAGTTGAAACACCAGGCCCATCACCACGCCCTCGACCAGGTGCAGCACCAGAAAGCCAAGCAGCACCTGCCCCAGGGCAGCGGCACTGGGCAATGAAGAGCAGGTAGTAGAGTGCTTTGTAACCGAACAGGTTGACGTACTCGGGGCGCAGGTGGTGGGAAACGTGCGCCCCGATTTGGGCCTGACAAAACTTCACGTAGTCTTTGCGGAACAGCCACGAGAGGGATGCCAGCCCGTAGAGCGGCAAAGCGTAGAGGTGTTGGTAGCGCTGCCACGGCCGCCACAGCTCCTCGGGCGACAGGCGAATCAGGCCCGGCGCCACTTCAATGTCCTCGTCGTGCCCGGGAATGTTAGTATAGGTGTGGTGCACCACGTTGTGGGTGAGGTTCCACACGTAGGAATTGGCCACCACCAGGTTGAAGAGCAGGCTGAAAACCTGGTTGACCCGCTTGTTGGCGGAGAACGCGCCATGCAGGGCATCGTGACAGATATTGAAGCCGATGCCGGCATTGCACGCGCCCAGCAGCCCGGCTAGCACCAGCCGGAGGCCCGGGCTAACCGGCCCGAACACAACCAGGCCATAGAGCAGGCAGAAACTCGCCAGAAAGAAGCTCGTTTTGGCCCACATGCGCCCGTTGGCGTGGCGCGAGAGCTACCGCGACTGAAAATAAGCATCCACCCGCTCGCGCAGGGTGGCGTAAAAAGTCGCACCGTTGGCGGTGGAGAATTTCAGGGAAGCAACCATAAGTAACGGCTGGCTCGCGCCAGCTTCTTGCGCTCAGAGTGGAGGTCGTCGCTTATTTAGTTAAGTGGAACACCGGCCCCAGCGCCAGGCGGTGCAGGCAGCGTTGCAGCACGGGACGAACCTGGCACAATTCGGATACACGCGCCCCGGCTGCGAATGACAAGCAGCTGCGCCACAAAGCGGTACACGCCCGGCAAGTGCGGCGCCAACAGTCCCCGACAATCGACGGCGAGGTGCACGGGCGGGGCAAGCAGCCGGCTCGTTGCGTTGGTTACAGGCCTTGCGCGTGGTTGCGGGCGGCTACTTTACCTTAATCGGAAACTGGTCCAGAATGTCTTTGGCCGATACGCTGAACTCGCTGCCCAGGCGGCCGGGGTCATTCACGGGGTCGGCCAGCGAGCCGCGCCACACGAGGTTATTAGTGCGGCGGTCGATGAAGTCGATAATGAGCGTACCCTGGGTGTACTGCTCCGTATGCTGCTGCTGGTAGTAAGGCCGCTGGTAGTAAGCGGGCGAATACCAATAGCCGTAGTTGATGGGCAGATACGCCCCGTGGTAGCCCACGGAGTAAGGGTAGGCAAAGTTCGCCCCTGGGTAGGCGTTACGATAAACCGTGCGCTCCGCTTCATCGATGTAGGTGTGGGTCGTAATAAGAAGGTCAGGATTGTTGTCTACCTGCCGCAGGCCACGCCTGGCCAGCTCACCGCCAATGACCTGCTTAATATGGTCCTGGGCAATGGGGCTGCGCAACAACGGATTTTGGTTGCCGTTGGTTTTCACTTGCGTCTCGGCAAAGTCGAAGGTGCGGTACTTACTGAAGTTGACATTATCGCGCTGCTCTACATTAACGCCGGAAATAGCGGTACAGCCGCTCAGCCCACCGCTCAATGCAAGCGCGAGGCCTATGAGAAAATATTTCATTGAGAAAGGAATGAAGTGAAAGAATTACTTGACTACTGCCTGTTTTGAATGGCCTCTAAGTGAAACACCGGCCCCAGCGCCAACAGGTGCAGGCAGCGGTGCAACACGGGATGGACCTGGCATAATTGGATGCACGTGCCCCGGCTGCGGATGACCAGCAGCTGCGTCACAAAGCGACACACGCCCTGCGGGTGCGGCACCAACTGCTCCCGACAATCGACGGAGAGGTGCGCCGGCGGGGCGAGCAGCAGGCACGCCAGCTGTTTGGGCGTTAAGCCAGCCAGGTACAAGGGCTTCTGCGCCACGGTGGTGGCGGGTAGGGCCGCGGCAGGAGAGGAGATTTTCATGGAAAAAGGATTAGACTAGCTCGCCAAAGTGAGTCGCGTGCAGCGTCGCACGAAAAGCTTAAAATGTGCTCACAACAGGCGCGACCTGGGCCGGGGCGGCCACCGGGTTAGCGGGCAGCATTGGCCTGGGCCGCCCGGATGGACGCCCCTACCGTTGGGCGGCCTACAAAAGGCACCGGCTGGCCTGCGGAAGCCGATGGAGCGGCCGAGTCGGCGGCGGCCGTTTGGGGAGGGGCAGCTGCAGCTACCTTGCCGGGCGGCAGGTTGGCAGGGGGAGCCGGAGAGGCCGGCGAGCCGTTGCAGGCTACCACCAGCAGGCTGACCCCGGTCCAGAGCAAAGTAATAGGCCCTAAATACTTGGTAACCATAAAGTATCAGAGGAATGGCAGAAGCCGCCAGGGTGCGGGGCAACCAGTGAAGTCCGATACGGCGCAGTAAACCCTCGCAGCGCCGTATCGGACAGGTCAAAAGTAGCGGCAGCCCCTACCGTGGTGCCATGAGCCAGCTTATGATACCAGATAATCCTCCTCATGCCGGCCTTACAAAAGGCCGCGCCGCGTACTCCCGCTTCCGGGCCGGGAACCCCGCCAGCAGCACGATTGACTATCTCTTTTACAGATAGTTACGCGGGTAATGGGCTGGTACCGCTGAAAAGCAGGCTGGTTGCGCCTTAGGCTACCGCCGGGCCGCTGGCAGCCGGGCGCAAACGGCCCAGCAGCTGCTCGGCCAGCAACTCCTCTTCGGGTAGGCCTGGCTGCCGCCACAGCTCCTGGCCCTGTTGCACGAGCACGCACATGGGCAGCCCGGCCGGCTGGAAGCTGCGCACCACGTCGGGGTGGCTGGCCTCGTCCACCACGAGTACGAAAATGGCGTCCCCCAGGCGGCGTTGGAGCGCTGCCAGCCGGTGCTGGGTAGCCTCCACCCCGGCGCTGCCTACCAGCGGCAGCAGCACCAGCAGCACGGCGGCGGCCAACGGGGGAAGGGATACGAGGGGGCGAAGTGGCATGGAGAAGGCCCACCAGGGGCACAAATTCAAAGGTAGGCCGCCGCTGTGGCCGCTCCCATGAGGCAGGTTATGCCGCAGGCTAATGCTCGTTATGCCGGCTATCGGGGCGGTAGCCGCGTATAAGTAACAGATTATCACATATACTTTTTAAGCGCCAGCCGTACGCGGGCCGGTTTTCCTGCTCTTTTATGGTTGCTCCTATCCCTCTGCTGCCCCCCGGCGCGGCCTTTCCGGCCGAGCTACTGCCCGCGTTGCTGGACGTATCGCTGGCGGCGGTGCTGCTGCTGCGCCCGGTGTACACGCCGGGCGGGGGCAAACCGGCCGATTTTGCGGTGGAGTACCTGAGCCCGGCCGCGCAGCGCAACTGGGGGCAGCCCGAGCGGCCGGGGGGCACCCTGCTGAAGTATTTCCCGCACCTGCCAGCCAGTGGGGTGCTGGATTTTTACCGCCAGGTCTTCGAAACCGACACGCCCGGCCGCTACGAAGTCCATTCCCAGACCAATGGCTTCGATAGCTATTTCTACGTGGCCGCCCGGCGGCAGGGGCCGTGGCTGCTGGTGAGCTTTACTGACACGGCCGAGCAGCCCCGTGGCGCCCTAGAGAAGGCCCTGCGCGAAAGCCAGGCCCGCGAATGGGCGGCCGGGGCCACGGCCGAAGCCCAGCGCCAGCGCCTCCTGGGCCTCATCGGGCAGGCGCCGGTGGTAATTGCCCTGCTACAAGGTCCCACGCATGTCATTGAACTGGCCAACGAGGGCTTCCGGCGGGCCTTTGGCCACCGCCCGCTGGTGGGGCGCACCTACCGCGCGGCTGCCCCCGAGCTGGCTGACCAGCACCTGTTCGAGCACCTCGATGCGGTGTACCGCACGGGCGAGGCCTTTCGGGCCAGCGAAATGCTCGTGCACCTCGACCAGACCAACTCGGGCCAGCTCGACCCGTTTTACTACAACTTCGTGTACCAGGCCACCCGCGAGGCGACCGGGGAAGTGAGCGGCGTGCTAATCATCGCCACCGACGTGACCGCGCTGGTGCTGGCCCGCCAGCGGGTGCAGGCCCTCAACGAGGAGCTGCGCCTGAGCAACGCCGAGCTGGAACACCAAGTAACCGACCGTACCCACGCCCTGCTCGTGACGCTGCAGCAGTTGGAGCGCCGGGGCCGCGAGCTGACCCAGGCCCTGGCCGCTGAGCAGGCGCTGGGCGAGCTGAAATCGCGCTTCGTGAGCATGGCCTCACACGAGTTTCGCACGCCCCTCACGGTGGTGCTCACCTCGGCCGACCTCATTGCCGAATACCCCGCCGCCGACCAGCAGCCCGACCGCCTGCGGCACGTGGCGCACATTCGTACGGCCGTGGAGCACCTCAACGACCTGCTGGAAGAATTCCTGTCGGCCGACCGCCTGGAGGAAGGCAAGCTCGTGGCCCACCCCGCCAACTGCGACCCGGCCGCCCTGCTGGTCGAAACCGTGGCCGCCGTGCAGGGCCTGCGCAAGGCCGGCCAGACCATTGTGGTGCAGGCCTACGACGGGGCCATTCGGCTCGATGATTCGCTGCTACGCAAAATTCTGCTCAACCTGCTGTCCAATGCCCTCAAGTATTCCGGCGAAAACGCCGTGGTGACCGTGGCGATGGAGTGCCGAAATAATGAGCTGCTGCTCAAGGTTCAGGACCAGGGCATCGGCATTTCGCCGGCCGACCAAGAGCACTTGTTCGAGCGGTTTTTTCGGGCTCACAATGCCACCGAGCTGCCCGGCACCGGGCTGGGCCTTTTCATTATTGCCAAGTACCTGGAGCTGATGGACGGCCACATTGCCCTGCACAGCGAGCTGGGCGTTGGCACCACCTTCACCGTTACCATTCCCTATGCTGACCATTCTGCTGATTGACGACAACGCCCTCATTCGCGCCAACACGGCCGAGCTGCTGAAGCTGGCCGGCTACGCGGTGCTGGTGGCCGAAAACGGCCAGCTAGGCGTCGCGCTGGCCCTGGAAACCCGGCCCAACCTGGTGGTGTGCGACATCATGATGCCGGTGCTGGACGGCTACGGCGTGCTCCAAATTTTCAACCAGAACGAGCGGCTGGCGGGCGTGCCCTTCATCTTCCTCACCGCCAAAACTGAGCGCACCGACCAGCGCCGGGGCATGGAGCTGGGGGCCGACGACTACCTCACCAAGCCCTTCAACAAGGCCGAGCTGCTGAGCGCCATCGGGGGCCGGCTGGCCCGCTTCCGCCACCTGCGCCCCGACTACGACCTGCAGGCCGGGGGCTGGTGCGAGTTTCTGGCCGATGCCCGCGTAGTCGGCCAGCTCGACGAGCTGGCCGACAAGCAGAAAGTGCACGCCTTCCGCAAGAAGCAGGACATTTTCCAGGCCGGCGACGAGCCCCTGCGGGCCTACCTGGTGCGCAGCGGCCGCGTGAAAACGATGCACAGCACGGCGGCCGGCAAAGAGCTGATTACCGAGTTTTACGGCCCCGGCGAGTTCTTCGGCTATCTGCCCCTGCTCGACGGCACCTCGCATTTCGACACCGCCGTGACGGTGGAAGACACCGAGCTGGTGTACCTGCCGCAGGCCGATTTTATGGCCCTACTGCTGCGCGACCCCGACGTTAGCCAGCAGTTTATCCGGCTGCTGGCCGGCCGGGTGCGGGCCCGCGAATTGCAGCTGGTGGGCATGGCCTACGCTTCGTTGCGCCGCCGCGTGGCCGATGCCCTGCTGCACCTGCACGCCCGCGCCGATGCCGACCCGGCGGCGGGCATCACCATTACCCGCGAGGATTTATCGGCCCTGGTGGGCACGCCCCCCGAGTCGCTAAGCCGCACGCTCAACGAGTTTCGGCAGGAGGGCCTGGTGGAGCTCACGCCCGGCAACGTGCGCCTGCTGCACCCCGACCAGCTGCGCCGGGGGAAGTGGTAGTGGTTTAGTATTTTGGCTACTTATCTTATTATGAGCTAAATAGCCAAAATACTCCCGTCGTTGAGCGCCCTACTCCCCAATGAGCATGATGCCGGTAATGCGGCGGCTTAAGCAAACTCATGGCGCGGCATGAAGTATCTCATGGCCTGCCGGCAGATGGTGCCGGACCTTTGACCTACTTCCATTATCGGGGTATCGGCCGTGTTTTCCCCGCTTCCTTTTCCTGGCCGAGTGCCCTTGTGTGGGGGTTTTCAAACTAGTAGCCAAGTACCGATTGGGACCTGGCCGTGCAGCGCCTAGTCGATTTAGCACTACTCAATACCTTTCACCTTTATACTATTTCTGACATGAAAAACCAAACCGTAATTGGCATCTTCAATACTGCTACCGAAGCCAAACACGCTGTGCAGGAACTTAAAAGCGCCGGCTTCGAGCTGGATTTCTTGGACGTTTCGCAGGCCTCGTCGAGCGACGCAGGCAGCAACAACTCCTCCACCAACGGCACTACCGCCAAAGCTGCCGGCGACGCAGCCGGCCGCACCAGTGATAATGTCGGCGGCTTCTTTAGCTCGCTTTTCGGCAGCGATAGCGACGAAGCCCATACCTACGCCGAGGTGACCCGCAGCGGCCACTCGCTGGTAACGGCACAAGTCGACACGGCCGAGCAGGCCCGCAAAGCCGCTGATATTCTGGATAATGCCGGCGCAATTGACGTGGATAGCAAAGCTACCGAGTACGGCGTAAAGAACAGCTACACCGCCGGCCGCGACGGCAGCAAGCGCGACCAGGCCGACGGCATGACAGCCAAGGTCATCAAAGAAAAGCTGAACGTGAGCAAGCGCACCGAGCAAACCGGTGGCGTGCGCCTGCGCTCGCGCATCGTGGAAAAGCCCGTGGAAGCCAGCGTGCGCCTGCGCGAAGAGCACGTGACGGTGCAGCGTACCCCCGTAAACCGCCCTGCCACGGATGCTGATTTCAAGACCTTTAAGGAAGGTGACGTGACCATGACCGAAAGCGCCGAGCGCGCCGTGGTAGCCAAACAAGCCCACGTGGTGGAAGAAGTGTCGCTGGGCAAGCGGGTAACCGAGCGGGAGGAAACCGTCCGCGAAACGGTGCGCAACACCGAGGTGGACGTGGAGCAGATTCCGAGAAAGATGGCCAGCGGCAACGCTAACCAGCCGGGCAGTCCCAAAAATACCTAACCGCTTTCTAACCACTAACAATCTGATTCGGCTGTGGCTCCCCGCCGCAGCCGAATCTATTTCTCCGAAATCGTGGTGCCAACTGCCTCTGGCTCGTCCTCCCGACCACCAGCCAGTGCGGTAGTTGACTAGCGTACTTGTTGCCAGCCCTTTTCTCCACTCCGCACACATCCCGTCCGCCCATGCAAACCCCTGATTTGCCACCCGATGATGGACTGCCGGTGCGCATTCCCGTGGTAGCCGAAACGCTGCGCGTGGACAAGCAGGTGGTGGAAACCGGCCGCGTGGTACTGCACAAAACCGTGCACGTCGAAACCCAGACCGCCGACGTGCCCCTGCGCGAAGAGCAGGTGCAGGTGCAGCGCGTGGCCGTGGGCCGCTACGTAGACGAGGCCCCCGCCGTACGCTACGAGGGCGGTACCATGATTGTGCCCGTACTCCGCGAGGAGCTGGTGGTGACCAAGCGCCTGCTGCTGGTGGAGGAAGTGCACGTCCGCACCCAGACGCTCACCATCCACGCCCCACAGGCCGTGGAGCTGCGCCGCGAGGAGCTGCATTACGAGCGCCTTGCCACGCCGCCAGCCGGGGCCGCGCCGCCAGCAGCCGGGCAACCCCCGGTATTGCCCGGCCCCGGCTAGGGCGGATGCGCCGGATTTTTCCTTTCTGACCGATGAACCAAGCAGCTACTAGTTGCTGCCTGGGTTCGCTACCCGAACCCGCATCTCCGAACCAACTTACAGTGCATAACCCAACTTTTTTTAACACCTAGACAATCATGAAAACTTCTCATCCTTTTTTGCTCCTCACTTTCTTTGCCGCCCTTGCCGCGGGCTGCGCCCAGCATTCGGGGTCGGATGTCGTGGTCGGTAGCGACCAGCGTGGCGGCACCAATTCGAACGCAGGAGCCGGCCTATTCACCAGTACTGCCAACAGCGGCCCCGACTTCAGCAAGTACAAAACGTACTCCTGGGCCTCGCAGGTTACCAACCCGAAAAACAGCACGTATTTCCTTAATGACTTGCTTTTTAAGAGCATGGTGCGCGATGCCGTGGAACACGAAATGGCGGCCAAAGGCTATACCTACCAGCCGACCGGTGCCGACCTGGTGGTCAATTTCCGGTCCTTCGACGTGCCAGTCGAGATTATGAGCAACGATAACCTGGGCACCGGGTACTGGGCTTCCGAAGAGCCGTACGCCTACGATAGCAAGCAGAAAGTGAAGCTCGACAAAGGCAGTATTCTGGTACAAATGATTGACCGGGTAAAAGGCGTAGCAGTGTGGCAGGGCTATGCGTCGGGCCTCACCGACGGCAATGTTTTTGATAAACGCAAGGACAAAGTATATGTGGCCGTCGGCCAGATTTTCAAGGAATACAACCACCGCGGAGATAAGCTATAAGCGGCGAGCTGCCTGCTTGCAGGTGACGCCCCCACCCCGGTGCTGCCGGGGCCCTGTACCACGTGCTAAAGCAGGCTGCTACGGTGGCGGCTCGCCGGCAAAACGCGGCCAGCGCGACCCACACCCACACCGCCGCTGCCGACGGCTCATCGAAAAGTGCATTCCGTATTCACACCCAATTGCATGAAAATGACAAAATCGGCCACTTTGCTGCTGGGCAGTATGCTGGGTTTGGTGCAGCTCCTGGGCGTCAGCTGCTCCAGTAAGAAAAGCCCGGCTGCGGAGGTTGCGGCCTCTGCCGCCCCCGAACCCTTGCAGAAAGCCACTGCCCCGACGGGCAGGGGGCCGAGCACCATGGGCGACTTTGTCGTGGCTGCCCGCGTGGCCAGTCCCGCCGTCGTGCACATCAAAACCAGCTACCCGCCTTCAAGTGGGTACGATAATATCTACGGCCGACCCAGCGGTGCTCGCGGCGGCGGCCAGGTGGCGCGGGCCTCCGGCTCGGGCATTCTGATTGCGGCCAACGGCTACATCGCCACCAACAACCACGTGGTGGAAAACGCGGCCACCATTCAGGTCATCCTGCCCGATAAGCGCCAGTTTGCCGCCAGGCTGGTGGGCCGCGACCCCAATACCGACCTGGCCCTGCTGAAAATCGAGGCCACCGACCTGCCCACGCTGCAATTTGGTAATTCCGACAGCGTGCAGGTGGGCCAGTGGGTAGTGGCCGTGGGCTACCCGTTTTCGCTGAATACCACCGTCACAGCCGGTATTGTCAGTGCCAAAGCCCGCAGTATTGGCATCATCAACCGGCCCAGCCGCAGCGATGATGGGCAAGGCAAGGCCGCTGGCAACACCGGGGTAGAGTCCTTCATCCAGACCGACGCGGCCATCAACCCCGGCAACAGCGGCGGCGCGCTTGTCAATACCCAAGGCGAGCTGGTGGGCATCAACTCGGCCATTGCCTCGCAAACCGGCAGCTACGCGGGCTACGCGTTTGCCATTCCGGTGAACCTGGCCAAGAAGATTTTGGGCGATTTGCAGCAGTACGGCGCGGTGCGGCGGGGGGTGCTCGGGGTGGCGTTTCCGGCCCCGGCCGCCGAAGAGCAGTACCTGAGCCAGCAGGGCTTGCAGCCGGGCGCGGTGAACGGGGTGTACATCACGGGGGTGCTGCCGGGCAGTGCCGCCGCCGGGGCCGGCCTGCGCGCTGGCGATGTTATTCAGCGTATTGACGGGGTGACGCTTAACTCATCGGCGGAGTTCTCGGAGCGCATTGCCCGGCACCAGCCGGGCGATGTGGTGCAGCTCACCTACCTGCGCAACCGCGCCCCCGCCACCGTGTCGGCCACGCTGAAAGGTGAACCGGCGGCAGCAACGGCCCCGGCCCCGGCCAGCAACCCGGCCGCGCTGGCCACCATTCGGCAGAAGCTGGGGGCCAGCTTTGCGCCGCTGTCCGACGCGCTCCGGCAGCGGCTCCAGCTCCGGGCGGGGGTGGTGGTGACCGATGTGCGCGCGGGCGGCTTCTTTGCGCAGCTGGGCATTCCCCGCGGCACGGTTATCGCCTTTATTAATGGTCAGCCCATCAGCACGCCCCAGGATATCGACGCGGCGCTGCTGGCCGCCCAGCGGGGCCTGATTCAGCTGCTGGCCATTGCCCCCGATGGCTCCCGCGTGGTCTTCGACTTTTCGCTGGGTACGTAGCCGGGCCGCTGGTTCAGCAAGGGTGCTCATTGCCCAGAAAGTGCCTCTAGCCTTGGGTTAGGAGCACTTTTCGTTGTCGCACACGAAATGATTTCCCCTTTGGGGATGGGGCGAAACTGGTGAGGTTTATGGCGGCGGGCTATTGAAGCTGTTTAGAAAGTCCCCGAACGGTCATGCTTCGCTGCGCTCTGCATGACCGTTCGGGGACTTTCTAAACAGCTTCAGGATTAGGAGAAACGAGAGAATCTACAGAAGCAAAAAGGACCATTTGAAGCAACTAGGGCAGGTCAGCTTTTTAAATGCGGTTAGTCTGTACGACGCCAGGCACACGCGGACTCCTACCGTCCAGGCTGCATCTTGATGTGCTCCTGGCCAGCGGCTAGCGCGGCAGGTAGACGGTGAAGGTAGAACCCTCCCCAACCTGGCTGACCACTTCCAACGCTCCTCCTTCGTTCTCTACCAGTTTTTGCGCCATGTAGAGGCCCACGCCCGAGCCGTCGACGTGGGTGTGGAAGCGCTGGAACAGGCCGAAGACGGGGCGGCCGGGCGGCAAGGCCAGACCCAGGCCGTTGTCCTGCACTTCCAGCGCCCAGCGGTGCTCCTCCGTGCGGCACTGCACCCGCACCTGGGGCACGCGGTCGGGGTGGCGGTATTTCACGGCGTTGCTGAGCAGGTTGTACACCACCGAGCGCAGGTGTTTTTCCGCCAGCCGAACGGCGGGGCAGTCCGCTATGTCTACGCTGACTTGCGCGCCGGCCTCGGCGATGGGCAGGGCCAGGTCCAGCAGCACGTCGCGCACCACGTCGGCCAGCGGCACGAGCGGGGCCTGGGGGCCGGCCTCGGCCTGCGTGCGGGCAATGGCGCTCAGGTGCGTCAGCGTGTGCTGAAAGCGTTCGACGGAATCGTGCAGCAGCTCCAGGAGGTGGGCCACCGGCACCGAGCGCTCGGTGCCGGGCAACTCTTGGCGGAGCGCCTGGAGCAGGCCGTCGAGGTTATTGAGTGGGCCTTGCAGGTCGTGGGAAGCGGTGTAGACGAAGGAATCCAGGTCCACGTTGGTACGCACCAGCTGCTGGTTGGTGTCGTCCAGGTCGGTGTTGTGGGTGGTCAGTTGCTGGTTAAGGGTCTGCACTTGCTGGCGGGCGCGCACCTGGCTGCTCACGTCGTAGGCGAAGACGACCACACCATCTATTACATCCTGCGCGTTGCGGCGGGCCTGGTAGGTGAAGGTCCAGTAGGCTTCCTCCAGCGGGCCATCGGTGTGGCGGGCCAGTTGCAGGGGCAGTTCCTCGGCCACGTAGGTTTCGCCCGTGGCGTACACCTGGTGGCACAGGCCAGGAATCTCGGTGTTGGCCAGCTCCGGCAAGACGTCGAGCAGGGATTTGCCGAATAACTCCCGGCCGGGAAAAACCTGCTGGTACG
This sequence comes from Hymenobacter siberiensis, assembly GCF_018967865.2. Classification (NCBI taxonomy): domain Bacteria; kingdom Pseudomonadati; phylum Bacteroidota; class Cytophagia; order Cytophagales; family Hymenobacteraceae; genus Hymenobacter; species Hymenobacter siberiensis. The sequence goes on along the minus strand of NZ_JAHLZY020000003.1, from coordinate 102,586 downwards.
CCGGGTTCACCAGCTCGAAAACCAGGTCCGGCCCGGCCAGGATGGCAATGGGCCCCGGCGCGGCCATGAACAGCTCGTGCTGCTGCCGCTGCTGGCGCTCCACTTCGGCGCGGGCCGTTACCTGCTCCGTGATGTCGGTGATGAGGCAGTAAAAGCCCACCACCTGCTCCTGCTGCACATCGGGCACGAAGCTGGTGCGGATGTGCTTGATTAAGTCGTTGCGGTAGGGCATCCGCGCTTCAAAGTCTACCCGCTCGCCGGCCAGGGCCCGCGCCATGTAGGGGGCCGCCGCCGCGTAGGACGGCTCGCCCACCACGTCGCGCACGCGCTGGCCCCGCAGCTGGGCCGGCGACTGCTGGAACCACCCTTCGTAGGCCTGGTTGGTGAACTGGTAGCGCCGGTCCTGGTCCACGTAGGAGATGAGCGCCGGCAGCGCATCGGTCACGAGCTGCCGCTGCCGGGCAATATCTTCCCGCTCCTGCCGGGCGCGAACCAGTTCCGTTACTTCGTAAGCGAAAATCAAGATACCCGTAATCTGGCCCGCTCCGTCGCGGGTAGCCTGTAAGATGTAGGTGGCAAACAGGTGTTCCAGCTGGCCGGAATGCGTGCGGTCCAGCGTTACCGGCACGTCGGTGTCGGTGTAGGTTTCCCCGGTGCGGTACACCTCGTCCAGCTGGTCGAAAAAGGGTTGCCCTTCCAGCTCCGGCAGGGCCTGGCGAAAGGGTCGGCCCACCAGCTCGCGATGGCCTACCATGGCCCGATAGTCGTCGTTGGCCAGCTCCACCACGTGGTCGGGGCCGGTGAGCACGGCAATCATGGCCGGGGCCTCGGCCACGAGCCGGTGCAGGCGCTGGCGCTGGGCCTCGGCCTCGGCGCGGGCCGCCTCGGTGGCCTGCAGGCTATCGATGATGGTATCTACCAGCCCGGCATTGGTAAGGGTCAGCTCGTTGTTGAGCAGCTCCACGGCCTGCTGGGACTGGCGCAGCTCGTCGGCCTGAGTACGCAGCGCCTCGTTGGCAGTCAGCAGCTGGTGGTTCGATACCTGAAGCTCCTCGTTGCTGACGTGCAGTTCCTCGTTGGTCACGTCCAGCTCTTCATTGGCCACGGCGAGCTGTTCGTTGGCCATGGCCAGCTGCTGGGCCGTGCTGGCCGGCGGGGCGCTGCCGGCTGGCTGCCGGGCGCGCATGTGGGTACTCACGTTATAGGCGAACAGCAGCAGGCCACTGACCGCGCCCGCCGCGTCGCGCACGGCTTGGGCGATAAAGGTGAAGTAAACTGGCCCGCCGGGGGCCGGCTGGGTGGCGCTTTGGAAGGCCACGGCCTCGTGACCAAAGCAGGTGGTGCCGGTGCGGTACGCCTCGTCGAGCAGCGCGAAAAAAGACTGGTCGGCCAGCTCGGGCAGCGCCTCGCTCAAGCGCAGGCCAGCCAGCGGCCGCTTATCAAACAGCTGCCGAAACAGCTCATTGGTCACCGTGACCTGGTGGGCGGGCCCGGCCAGACTCGCCAGGCCGGTGGGCGAATCCCGCAGCAAAGCGGCGAGCTGCTGGGGCTGCCCCGTCGTTTCCGCCGGAGTATCTGAGGGGGCGGCGGGGGTTGTTTTCTGAGACATTGTCGGGAAGCATAGGGCATCTGGTGGTAGTTGCCAGTAAATAATATTACGCCAGTTTTTTTTGGTAATATTGGAAGTCGCCGCTCAGGGCCTCGTGTTGCAGGATAGAGGCATGCACTGGTTTGGCCCGCTCGCCGGTTTCGGCCGCTTTTTGGATGAATAACTCGGCCACTGCCGCCTGTTTTTCTGCCTGAAAATGCCCGCCCAGGTTTTGGAGCAGCAGCTGGGTTTCTTCCAGGCCGCGCAGGGACTGGTAGAGCAGGCTTTCCACCGAGGCGCTGACTTCGCTCAGCAGCGCGCTCACGGTGTAGGCGTGGCCCGTGTGGCAGCGGTAGCGAATCAGCTTGCCTTCAATTAACTGCGTAAGCGCGCCGTGGCAGTCGGGGCAGGTGAAGGGCGTGAGCTCACCCTTGTCGATAATGCCCATCTCGAAGCCGCCGCCCTGCTTGGCGATGGTCAATTCGATTTTGAGCAGGTCGAGCTGCGCGGCGGGCAGGCGCGTCTTGGCGGGCTCCAGGGTCAGGCGCACCAGCAGGGGCCCGAGCTCGGCCAGGGGCACGAGGTAGTCGACCTCCACAAATTCGAGGGCATTGGTGGGCATGGCGGGCTGCTCGGCGTCGTGCGGGTCTTGCACGATGGCCAGCCCGCCCATGCGCTGCACCGACCACAGACCGGAGGTACCGTCATCCAGATATCCGGTGAGCACCACGCCCAGCACGCGGGGACCGTAGGTGTAGGCCGCCGAGCGAAACAGCGCGTCGATGGAGGGTCGGAAGCGATTTTCCTTGGGCCCCCGCGTCACCAGCACCCGGTCATCCTCCAGCAGCAGGTGGTGGTTGGGCGGGGCCAAGTAGATGGTGCCCGGCTGTACCACTTCCCCGTTTTGCGGGTGCTTGGCGTGCAGCGCCGACACCGAGTTGAGCAGCTGCGGCATGATGCTGAGCGAATCGGGGGCTACGTGCAGCACCACGAAAATGGGGGCGGGAAAATCGGCCGGTAGCGTTTTGGCCAGCGCCAGCAGCGCGGTCACGCCCCCGGCCGACGCGCCGATGACGATAATATCGCGGCGGGGCCGGCGGGTTTTGGGGGGTGATGAGGTCGCCATAGCAGTCAGGTTTAGAAAAGAGCGTGGTGCCCGGGCTTACGGATTAGACGCCATGGCGGACGGTTGGGCGGCCGCCTGCGGGCACGGGTGGTGCGGGCTGCTGAATAAACGAGAACCTTAAAAAGTGCCGGGCAGGAAATCTCGTTGCGAGCGGGCCATTTGATGGATGTCATCCAATGCGCCGAATAATGTTATGGGAAGGGCTACCGCTTCAGCGGACTTTTGCAGCACTGTAATCATCGACTCCCAGCCCCATGCAAGCCCGTAACCAACCCCTGCTCAATGCCCTCCATTTGCTCGGAGCCTACCGGGCACCGGGCAGTGAGCTGCGGGGCGATAATTTCGCCCCTCGCCCCGACGAGGCCATCGTCCATAAGGTGCGGGAGACCTTGCTTGGCAACCCGCGCGGGCACGGCTCCGAAATGCTGGTGCAGGCCCACCGGGGTATCGTGACGCTCATGGGCACGGTGAGCAGCCGGCGTGCCCACCAGGAAGCTGAGCACGGTGCCTGCCAGGTGGCCGGCGTGCACACCGTTCATAACCTGCTGAAAATAAGGCCTGCCTATATGGCGCCCGACTCTGGCATTCACCAGTCCACGCTAGTTGCCGGGGCCCATGCCAGAAACACCTGCCTGCGCGTGCCAGCCCCGGTGGAACCGGCTGCCTACGAGCCGCAAGCCACTGCAACCCTGAAGTTCAGCGTCGATGCGCGCCGCTAGCGGCACCGCCCTGAGCGGCCAGCCCGGGAGCCGGGCCGAATCCTTCCTCCCCCTGGACCCGACCAGCCGGGAACTGGAGCGGGATGCCGATGCCAGTTTGACGGCGGATAGGGAGTACAAGTTTACCAGTCACCTGACGCCTATACCAGCTGCCCCTAAGCCCAATACCGCTCCCGAGCTGCAGTAGCTTCATCGCTAACTGACGCCTATGAGCTGGTTCGCGGGCATGAGGGACTACCTCCTTCCCAAACACCGATTTGGCACCCATAGCATTCTCCCCGCATGGCCACCGCTCCGCCTATTCTGCTCCTATGTCTATGCTACTCTTAATAGAATTCCAGGACCCGAAAGTTTACTTGGTGCCGCTGGGCATAGCGCTGATTCTGCTGGAAGCGGTGTTGAGCGCCCGGCACGACGAGCACCTTTACGAGTGGCGCGACTCGGCCGCCAGTGCTGGCATGGGGCTGGTGGCCACGCTGCTGGGCATTGCCACCAAGGCCGGGACGCTGGTTGTGTTCTACGTCGTGTTCACGGCGCTAAGCCCCGTGCGGCAGCGCTGGCTGGGCTACGACGCGCTGAGCGCGGCCTCGGCCGTGGTCTGGGTGCTGGTTATCCTCGGCGACGATTTGAGCTTCTACTGGCACCACCGGCTCAGCCACACGGTGCGGGTGCTGTGGGCGGCGCACGTGGTGCATCACTCGTCGCAGCACTTCAACCTGGGCACGGCGTTTCGCAACGGCTGGGTGATTTTCTTCTACAAGCCCGTTTTCTGGCTGTGGCTGCCGGCGCTGGGCTTCCCGCCGGTGATGGTGGTGCTGGCCATGTCGATTAGCTCGCTCTACCAGTTCTTCCTGCACTCGCAGAAAATCCCGCATCTGGGATGGGCAGAGAAGGTGTTCAATACCCCGCAGCTGCACCAGGTGCACCACTCCTGCAACCACGCTTTTCTGGATAAAAACCACGGCGGCATCCTCATCATCTGGGACCGGCTCTTTGGCACCTACCTCGACAGCCGCCATCCCGAGGTGCGGCAGTTTGGGGTGCTCTCACCACCCGCCTCGTTCCATCCCTGGACGATTTTTGCCCACGAGTTTCAGCACCTCGGGCACGACGTGCGGCAGGCCGCTTCGTGGTCCGACAAGCTGAAATACGTGTTTTACCCGCCCGGCTGGGCCCCCAACAACTCGGGCCAGACAGCCCGGCAGCTGCAACAGCAACTAGCGGCCCCTGAAACCCTGGCGCCGGCCCCCGAACGGGCTAAAAATGCCCCCGCAGTATGCCCCAATCACCCATCACCTCGTCTTTTTTTCCTGTCCCCGATGCACACGCTAACGACGCTTTCCCAAACACTGGCCCGACTCAAAAAGGAGGGCTACACCGAGGACTTCAACCTGCACGGAGCCTACCTGGCTGGGCAGCGCTCGGCTATTTTGCTGGCCCCCGAGGAGTTTGTGGTGGACCAGCACTTCCGCTTCGAAGGCCCTACCGACCCGGCCGATGAAGCCGTGCTATACGCCATTTCCTCCGCCCGCTTCAATCTCAAAGGCACGCTGGTGAACGGCTACGGCGTGTCCAGCGACGAGGCCGCCGACCAGATTCTGCGCACCATCCGGGAGCAGACGACTTAACTCTACTTTGGCAGATTGAGCTAATTGGGGCTTCCGGGGTGTAGGGGCGGGTTACTCTACCCTACTATTTTTCAGGTACAAAAACGGGGCAGCCCGACCTTTGGGGTTACGACACCACCAAAAACCCGTTCTGCCCCGTGAAGCAACACTTCGCCGCTAAAATTACGACGCTTTTGCAGCAGGCCCCGTTTGTGGGCCACTTGTCCCGCCAAAAGTTTGTGGGCCAGTTTATTCTTGGCCTGATAAAGAGCCGCAACGTGCAATTCGGCGAGGTGGCCCAGCACCTCAATGACGCGGCCAAGCCCGCCTCGAACGAAACGCGCATTCAGGACTTTTTCCGCGAAGTAGACCTCAATTACGTACTGGTGGCCAGGATTTTACTGAGTTTGTTGCCTGCGCAGGGCAAGCTGCGCTTATGCCTCGACCGCACGGAGTGGGACTTCGGCCAGTGCCAAGTGAACATCCTGCTCGTCACCGTCGGCACGGGCGAGGTCCACGTGCCCCTTTATTGGCACCTGCTCGACAACCGCAGCGGCAACTCCAACGCCGCCGACCGCATCGCGGTGCTCGAAAAGTGCCTGGCCTTGCTGGGCAAAGACCGCATCGGCCTGGTCGTGGGCGACCGGGAATTTGTCGGCCATGCGTGGTTCAAGTGGCTCAAAGACAATGGGCTTAATTTTGTCATGCGCCTGCCCAAGCACCACTGCCTGACCCACGCCGACGGCCGGCGGCAGGCCGTGGCCGACCTGGGCCTGGTGCCGGGGCAGGTGCGCCGCTTCGCCCACGTGCAGGTCGACGGAGTCTGGGGGCAGGTCTGGGTCAAGGCCGTGGCGGCGGACGCGTTTGTCTTCCTGTTTGCCACGGCCGGTCTGAACCACCTCGAGCAACTCTATGCCAAGCGCTGGACGATTGAGCAATGCTTTCAAAATCTGAAAGGGCGGGGCTTTAACCTGGAAGCCACCCACTTGCGCTGTTTCCAAAAGCTGCGCAAGCTCGTGGCCCTGGTCAGCCTGGCCTACGCGTTTTGTCTGGGCGTGGGCGCGGCCGCCCACGGCGGCCGCCAGCCCATTGCCCGCAAAAACCACGGCTACCGGGCCGCCAGCCTGAGCCGCCACGGCCTCAATCTGCTCCGCCAACTCGCCCGCCCGCTGACCCTGCCCGAGGACCCATTGGCCCGCTTGGTTGAAACGCTACTGAACTGGATTACGAGGCAACTTGCTAAAAATCAATTACTAAAAATAGTAGGGTAGAGTAGGGGCGGGTACGACCCCCGCCCCTACACCCAACCAACAACCTGCCAAAGTAGAGTTAAAGCCTATCTGAATAATCTCTTAGCCGCCGCCTTCCTGACTGGGGCCGCACCGGGCCGCCTGTTGCTCGTACTGCTGCTGGTGCCGCTGGTGCGGCGGCTGTTTGGGGGCTCACAATAGTAGAAACGGAAAACAACAGTAGGGAGCACTGGCCGGCCGGGTTGGAGTCCCCTGGTTTTGTGGCGGGCGAGGCATCTCGTAAGAAGGCCGTTTTAAGGTGTTTAGGGCAGCTTCGCCTGACGAGCACCTTTTGCCCTTTGAAAGCGCACGTTCTAGCTATCTCGTTAATCAGTGGCCATTAAAGACCGCAATAGATGACTTAATGAGACGAAAACGACTTGTTAACGTTGAACCCTGACCTTTTTTAATAGGACTTACGCACTCGACTATACAAGTGCTTAAATGAGTGGCTTTTGGAGTAACTGCCGCAGGTCGGGTGCCCATTGCTGTTGGTGCGCCTGATAAATAGTTTGCCCCATGCGGCGGGCGTGTTGACGCAGCGATACCCACGCCCAGTAACAACAGGTCAAGTAGTTGCGTTGCGCCACCTCCTTCCGGCACTGGCACTTCTCCGACCCCGTCAACTGTTTGAAGCTGCGGAGAAACTCCTCTACCTGCCAACGCACCTGCACGGCTTCAATTACTATTTCGCGGGTCAGATGAGCAGCCAAGTAATTGGCAATGAATCATTAAGTATCGCCGTTCGTGGTCACTAGCTTGAAGCGTTTTACGCCAAAGGGCACTTCTTTCAGGCGCACTTCCACGCCCTGACTCCAACCGCCGGGCGGCGGCGCTAGCGTAGTCAGGCCTTGGTAGCCGCTTTCTTTGGCCAGGCTCACCAACCGATTGCCTTTCAGGGTCGCGAAAAACGTCCAACCAGCACGATGAATGCGTTTCAAATTCGTGCTGCCCGCATACCAGGAATCAAATAAAATGGTACGTGCCAGTAGTTTGCCCTCCGCCACAACCTGGTCAAACATGGCCAGAAAATGGTCGTTTTTCGTCTGTTCGTCTTGGTCGGGCGCGTAGATGCGGTAATCCAGGGGGAGGAAATCCCCGGCTTCGCCGCTGCTATGCACCAAATTGACCAGCCCAATGCCGGTGACCATGCCGTGCACGTTGCCCGAATACTGCCGCTTGGCCAGGGCGATAAAGCGGCGGTAGCGTTGGTCTTGTACGCTGTCGTCGACGAGCAGAAAAGCCTCCGGCGAATCGTGGAACAAGGGCTGAACTAATTCGTACAACAAATTGATTGGCAGTGTGCTCGTGCGCAAAAACCGATTCACCTGGTCGTGGCTTACATCGGGCAGATGGGCGGCCAAATGCGTGCAGGTGCAGTTCGTGGACGTACTGAGCAGGTACTCGATGCAAGCAGTTTGAGTCGGCATGAGCGGGCGGTTTTGCTTAAAGTACCCCAAAATGCGTAAGTCCTACTAAAGATATTATGGCCGAAGATGCTGCTGATTTTGACCTGATTGTGCTTGGGGCCGGTTCGGCCGGGCTGGGACTGGCCCTGTTTATGGCCCGCATCAAGTTGCGGGTGCTACTCATCGACCTGACCCCCGAAGATGTGGGTGGCGACTGCCTAAACCACGGCTGCGTGCCCAGCAAGGCCCTTATTCATGCCGCGCGGCAGGTGCACCAGGCCCGGCAGGCCACCCAGTTTGGCTTGCAGGTGAGCGGCCCCGCCGACATGGAAAAAGTAATGGCCTACGTGCAGGGCCGGCAGGATATCATTCGGCACCACGAAAACCCGGACTATTTGCGCGGGTTGGGCATCACCGTCGAAATCGGCACGCCCCGGTTTGTGGGCGACCACGCCGTGGAAATCAACGGCCACACCTACACCGGGCGCAAGCTGGTGGTAGCCACCGGCTCGCGCCCGCAGCAGCTGGAGGTGCCCGGCGCGGCGCAGGTGCGTCTTTATGACAACCAGCGCGTGTGGGACCTGCGCGAGCTGCCCGGGCGCCTGCTGGTGGTGGGCGGCGGCCCCAACGGCGTGGAATTGGGCCAGGCCATGCAGCGGCTGGGGTCGCAGGTGACCATCGTGCACCACGGGGCCAGCATCCTCGAAAAGGAGGACCCCGTCATCCGGGCCGTACTGGCCGAGCGGCTGCGGGCCGAGGGCCTTACCATTCACCTGGAGGCCGAAGTGGAGGCTTTCACGTCGGCCTCGCAGGCCCGCGTGAAGCCCAAAGCCGGCGACTCGCTTTCGGTGAATTTCGACGTGGTGTACGTGGCCATTGGGCGGCACGTGAGCTTTGAAGGGCTGCAGCTGGAGCAGGCCGGAGTGGAAGTGGACGAGAAAGGCCACATCCGGCTCAACGAGCACCTACAAACCACCAATCCCGATATTTTTGTGGCTGGCGATGCGGCCAATTCACTCAAATTCAGCCACGGGGCCGAATTGCACGTGCGCCTGCTGCTATTCAATTTCTTCTCGCCCCTGAAGAAAAAGCTGAGCTATGACCATTTCTCCTGGGTCACTTTCACCGACCCCGAGGTGGCGCACTTCGGCCTTGATGCCGCCGAGCTCGACAAGCGCGGCACGGCCTACGAACGCTGGGAAACCGACTTTGCCGACGACGACCGGGCCGTGGTGGACAGCTACCGCGACGGCCGCCTGCTGCTCTTTATCGAGAAGAATGCCCTGCCGCTGCCCGGCCGCAAGCGCCGCATTCTGGGTGGAGCCATGGTAGCCCCTGGCGCGGGCGAGCTCATTCAGGAGCTGATTCTGGCCAATGCCAGCGGGCTGGGCATCAGCGAGATTTTCGACAAAGTGTACCCGTACCCGGTGGCGGCCCGCATCAACCAGAAGCTCATCGTGGAGCACCAGGAAGTATCGTCGCTGCTGCAAACGGCGCTCGATGTGGCTTTTAAGCTGCAATAAGACCCTGGCCAGAGCGGGGCAATTGTGCGGCGGCGCACCGATACCCGCCGGCATTGGCTGGAGATGGTGCATTTTCCGTCTCAGGGCAGGTGGTAAGCACAGGAGCCGGCGGCAAGGCATGACCAGCCAGGAGCGGAACTGATGAAAAAAGTTTGCGCGCAATTGTAAGGTTAGGGCAAAAGAGTTGAACTACTGCCCTGTCTCCGGAACGGCCGGGGCCACACACACTCCAACCTTTTTCAATTATTGCCATGACTACTCCCATAAAAATTCTCGTAGCCGGCCTGGTGGCCACTGGTGCCATGACCCTGCTGATGCTCTGATGGCCCCGATGATGGGCATGCCCCCCATGAATATTGGGGCCATGCTCGGCGGCATGCTGGGCACCTCAGACATGGTGGGCTGGATGATGCATTTTATGATTGGGGTGGTCTTCACCGCCGCCTATGCCTTTTTCTTCAACCAGCGTTTGCCCATCGGCAGCCCCGTGGCGCGGGGCGCGGCCTACGGCATGCTGGTATTTGCAATGGCCCAGGTGATGTTTGCTCTTATGCGGGCCATGGGTCTGCTGGGCCGCCTGGTGTTTGGGGTCGTGCTGGGCGGCTTTTTCAGCACCCAGCGCGCTACCGTCGCGCACCCGTTGGCCTAGCCTGTTTTGCCTCGCCAGGCTTACCCGTTGGCGTTGACACCCTGACCACGCCCTAAAAAAACACCGCTGGGCCGCCCGGATACAATCAGTGTATCCGGGCGGCCCAGCGGCTTTGGTGTTTGAACCGCAACCGACGGCGGGCTTAGCTCAGCAGCTGCCGGGCAATGTCGGGCAGGGTGGGGCCGGTGAGGGTGGGCGCGGGGGCCAGCGGGTAGATTTGCTGGCCGGGGCGGGCAATAAAAGCCGCCTGCAGGCCGGCCAGCTGCGCCCCGGCCGTGTCCCAGCCGTGGGCGGCCACCAGCATGGCCTGGGCGGGAGCCACTTTCAACTTCTCGCAGGTGCTGTGGTAAGTGTCGGGGTGGGGCTTGTAGCGCTTGAGCGCGTCGATGCTGAGCAGTTGCTCGAAAAAGCCGGTGAGGCCGGCGTAGGCCATCTGCTTTTGCACCGTGGCATCGGGCGAGTTGGTGAGCGTGACCATGCGGAAGCCCGCCTTTTGCAGCGCCGTGAGACCGGGAATGATATCGGGATGCGGGGGCAGCTCGGTGATGAGCGTGAGCAGCTCCTTTTTGCGGGCGGCCGGGCGCGCCGGCTGGCCCAGGGCCTGGGCCAGCATGTCGAGGGCGGCATCGCCAATCTGCCCGAAGTTGTGGTAGTTACCGGTCACAGTATCGACCAGCGAGTATTGCAGCAGCAGCGAAAACCACTGCTTGAAGGCCGTTTCGGACTTAAATTCCTGGTTGACGGCCCGCTGCAGCTTGCCCAGGTCGAGCATGGTTTCGTTGACGTCGAAAATCAGCAGCTTGGGGCGGTTGGGGGCTTCAGCCATGGCGGACATGGAAATGGGCAGGGCCGCAGCGGCAGTGACCAGGGCGAGGGAGGATAAAACAAAACGTCGGGTAACCATGGCCCTGCTTACGCAGCCCGGCAGCATCGGGCTGGCTAAAACCGCAGTTTTTTTTTGCAAAAGCCTGCCTTCGCTGGCCAAGGGCCACGGCCCGACAACCTTATGCAGTGCCCCGCAGTTTCTGCTAATCCAGTTGCTCGCGGTGGCCCGCCTGCACTGCTTGTAGCGGGCTGCCGCCTCGCCCGTCCGGCCAGCACGGCGGGCCGCCAATACTTTGCTACCGGCGCGGGGCACCAAACGAGTCAGGGGCACCAAACAATGCCCGGCTACTATTCCATTTCCCTATGATTATCGAACGAAAAACTTTTTCATACAAGGAAAAAGTCATCATTGAAAAGGTACTGATTAGCGCCCCTTATCGGTACGAAGCTATTTTTCATAACGAAGGCTGCTTTATCCAGATAAGGGGAGCCGGCACCAAGCTGCTTTCAGTGGAAGACAGCCTGCTGATAGAAAATCAGGAGGCGGTGCTGATGAAATGCGGGACTTATTTTCTGGATTTTATCAATAAAATAGCGGGCGATACGGTTGAAGTTCTAGCCATTCATTTATACCCCGATATTCTAAAGCAAATATACAGCACCGAGCTGCCGGCCCTGATTGAGAAGCGCGCCTACGACGGCAAAAGCAACGTTATTGCCAATGAGAGCGTAATTTCCCGGTATATCGAATCTTTGGAATTTTATTTCCAGAACCCCGCGCTGGTCAACGATGACTTGCTGGAATTAAAGATAAAGGAGCTGGTTCTGCTATTGGTGCAGACTAAAAATGCAGCCTCTATTCTGGAATTAGTAACCGACTTATATTCTTCGCGAAATATCAATGTTAAAAATATTATCGACCTGCATAAGCACTCCAATCTGAGTATCGAGGAGCTGGCCGCGCTATGCAGCCTGAGCTTATCGGCTTTTAAACGGGCATTTAAGAAAATATACAACGATAATCCGACGCACTATTTCATTAATGAAAAGCTGCGGAAAGCCAAGGAGCTGCTTATCATTTCCGATTTATCGATTGGGGAAATTGCTTACGAATCCGGATTTAACGACCCGTTATATTTCACCCGGTTGTTTGGCAAAAAAGAAGGCGTCACGCCCAGTAATTACCGGGCCACGCACGCCCTGTATTCGCCGGAGGGCAACGACGCCCGGGTAGGCTAACGCTGGTGGCACGGGCCGCCCGGCTGCGTCGGGCATGCCGGTTCCTCCCGCAAGCCCCGACAAAACCAGCCGTGGCCCAAATGTCCATAACGTAGAACGTATTGTCCATTTGACCGCTCTGGGCGGCCGGTACCTTTGTGATAAGCAAGCTGCCACCAAGAAGGCCTCGCCTTTGAGCAGCGCCTATTCACTTTTTTAAATCAGAATCTCATGAGCACTTTCCCAATTCACACCCTCGAAACGGCCCCCGAAAAAAGTAAGCCATTTCTGGAAAACTCCCTGAAGTCGTTTGGCATGATTCCCGGCCTGCATGGCGCGCTGGCCGAATCGCCCGGGCTGTTGGAAGCCTACCAGATGCTGCACAAGCTGTTCACCGAGTCGTCGTTCAACAACGACGAGCAGACGGTGGTGTGGCAGACCATCAACGTGGAGCACGAGTGCCACTACTGTGTTCCGGCCCACACCGGTATTGCCCACATGATGAAGGTAGACCCGGCCATTACCGAAGCGCTGCGCAACAAAACGGCGCTGCCCACCGAAAAGCTACAGGCTTTGCACGATTTCACGCTGTCGATGGTCCGGAACCGGGGCCGCGTTTCCGAGCAGGAGCAGGAGGCCTTCTACGCCGCCGGCTACACTCAGCGCCAAGTGCTGGACATTATCCTGGGCTTGTCCCAGAAGGTGATTAGCAACTACACCAACCACGTTGCTGAAACGCCGGTGGATGCCGCTTTCCAGAAGTTTGCCTGGCAGCCGGCAACGGTCTAATGGTGCGTTGAACAAGAAAGAAGAATTATTCTCTCTTGTTCAACGCATGGCTATTCTACGATTGACCTCAAAAGTCGGCTTGCCGGCTTTTGATGCGTATAGCCATTTTTACGACGCTTACCGGCGGCGGGTGCACGAGCGCCTTCCAGACATATGGGCCGGAAAGTACCCGGCCCGCCACCGGCCCCGTAAGCCGCCTAGCTCGCCGCCGGGCCGGAATAGCCGGCCTGGCGAATGAGCTGGTCGAGCTGCTGCGCCAGTTCGGGCGAGAGGGTTTCATCGGGTTGCCCCAACCGCCGGGCCAGCCGCGCCACTACCTGCGTTTGCTGGGCATAGCGGCGGCACAGCACGCACATGCTTAGGTGGGCCACACGCTGGCACGCTCGGTGGGGGAGAGGGGCAGCTCGGCCCGCTTCTCGATGAGCAGGCACCGTTGCAGTTGAATCAGGCTGACATAGCGATAAGAAACGATAGGGAGGTATTAGGAGCCCGAAAACCAGTGCTTTTCCAGACACTTGCGCAGCTGCAGCTTGGCCCGGTGAATGATACCCAGTAGTTGGCCGGCGAGATGGCCAGCTGCTGACAGATTTCCTCGCCCGACATTTCTTCCACGAAGCGCAGGCTGAACACGGCCTGGTGCTGGGCGGGCAGCCGGCCCTGGCAGCCGAGCAGCTGCTCGGCCAGCTCGCGCTGTTCGAGCTGGGTGTCGGCGGCAGCCCATTCCCGGGGCTTTGCGCCACTGCGTGCGGGCTCCGGTTTCGAAGTAGGTGCCGTTGCCGGCCTCATCGGCCGCGCCGAGCAGCGGCACCAGCGGCGAGCGGGCCTGCTGGCGGTAGTAGTCGATGAGCTTGCGGCGCAGAATCACGAACAGCCAGGTACACTCCGACGACTCCTGCCTGAACGAAGCCAGCGTGCCCAACGTACTCACGATGGTTTCCTGCACCAGCTCCTCGGCGGCGGCCACCGTGGCCACCCGGTGGCGGGCAAAGCGGAACATTTCGTTGCCGTAGCGGCTCAGTCACAAGTGGGGCTCAGGCGTGGTCGCAGCAGTAGGAGCGGGGGCAGGAAGCATAAGACGTATAATAGACTTGTTCCCGAATAAGAAATCGGCTGTCTTCTAAGCCGTATTTGGGGCCAGAAACAATGGATGCTCACAGAATCAACGGATACTGGCTTGACCAAGCTGGAGTTGTTTAGAAAGTCACAAAAGGTACTCAAACGGTCATGCAGCGCGCAGCATCTTGCTCGCCTCGTTGAACGGGCCTGACGATACGAGCAAGATGCTTCGCTGCGCGCTGCATGACCGTTCGGGGACTTTCTAAACAGCTTCGCTGAAAAGAATAGCTTATTGCCTAAACCAGCGAAGAATTTCAGCCGTTTCTTATTCGGGAACAAGTGTAATATCTAAGCGAAGGCAGCGCCGCCCCTGCGGCCGGGGCCGGAGGTAGCGAAAGCAGAGCGGTAGCTCCCTGCCGGATGGATAAGCCCCGGTAAGGTCGCCGTTGGTCTTGCAGCCTGCACTTTGCGGCGGCAGTCGTTGGCCCGGGGGCGGCCTTACAGGACCGGGCATTTTTTCTTCGAAATTGAAAAGCCGGCTGGTTTTTCGGTAGCCGCTGTAAGGTGCAGCCTTAGTAGTGCGACTGTCGGTAATGTCGGACCAGCACTGAGGCTGCTGCTTGCCGACTCTTAAACTTTGGCCATTAGATGTTTATATTCTCCATAATCAGCCGCTTAACAAAGCTATAAGCTAGCATTTTAGCGAGAAATATTCGGTTTTTTCTCTCATTTCCCACCTTCCCTGTTCTCCCGAATTATGTCGCAACACACCTTTGATATCCTGGTAATTGGTACTGGCGGCGGCGGCAGCGTGGCCGCCCGCAAATGCGCGGCCGCCGGCAAGCGCGTGGCCATTGTAGATGCGCTGCCCTTCGGCGGCACCTGCGCCCTGCGCGGCTGCGACCCCAAAAAGGTACTGCTCGGTGCGGCCGAGGCCGTGGCCCGCTCGCGGCAGCTGCTGGGCCACGGCCTGACGCAGGAAGCCGTCATCAGCTGGCCCGAGCTGGTGGCCTTCAAGCGCACGTTCATCGAGTCGGTACCGGCAAAGAAGGAAGCCAGCTTCGAGCAGGCCGGGATTCGCACGTTTCATGGTGTGGCCCGCTTCACGGGGCCGCACACGGTGCAGGTAGGCGAGCAGGTGCTCGAAGCCGCGCAGTTTGTGATTGCCACCGGGGCGCGGCCCCGGCCGCTGGGCATTCCGGGCGAGGAGCTGTTGCTCGACAGCAGCGACTTTATGGAGCTGCCGACGCTGCCCGCCGATATGACGTTTGTGGGGGGCGGCTACATCGCCTTCGAGTTTGCCCACCTCGTGGCCCGCTGCGGGGTGCAGGCGCGCATCATTCACCGGGGCCCACGGCCGCTCGAAAACTTCGATGCCGACCTGGTCGGCCACCTGCTCACAGCCACCCGGGAAGCGGGCATCGAGGTGGTGCTGGACACCGAAGTAGCGGGCGTGGAGCGCCTGCCCGACGGCCGCCTGCGGCTGCGCACCACCGCCCAAGGGCAGGCCGGAGAGCTGACGGCCAGCCTGGCCATTCACGCGGCCGGCCGCGAACCGGCCCTGGCCGAGCTGAACCTGGAAGCCGCCGGCGTGGCCTGCACCCGCCACGGCGTGACGGTGAACGAGTACCTGCAGAGCACCACCCACCCCGACGTGTACGCCGCCGGCGACGCGGCCGCCTCCGGGCTGCCCCTGACGCCGGTAGCCGGCAAGGCTTCGCACGTAGTGGCCGCCAACCTGCTGCAAGGCAACCACAAAACTGTTGACTACGGCGTTATTCCCTCGGCCGTGTTCACCCACCCGGTGCTGGCCAGCGTGGGCCTTACCGAGGCGGAGGCCACCAAGCAGGGCCTCAAATTCCGGGTGAAGACCGACGTGACCACCGGCTGGTTTACTTCCCGCCGGCTGAGCACGCCCGTTTCGGCCTACAAGCTGCTGGTAGACGAGGATACCGACCAGATTCTGGGTGCCCACCTGTTGAGCCCCAACGCCGAGGAAGTCATCAACCTGTTCATGCTGGCCATGCACGCCAAGCTGCCGGCCAATGAGGTGAAGCAACTCATTTTCGCCTACCCAACGGCTGCTTCGGACATTATTTACATGCTATGAGGCATCGTTTGTTCGACGTTCGGAGTAGTTGTTTATTTGAGTGAAGCATCTGGCAGCAGCTCGATAGCAGCACAGCCGGCTTATCCCAACTACTGGTGTTTAAGCGGCTGTGCTCTGTCGCTGCGGCCACCTGCCATCATAGCCTACAGCTTGTCCTGCCGAATAAGCCGCTGGTAGAGTTCTACCAGCCGCGCCTGCGATACCCCCAGCCAGTAGAGCCCAGCCAGCAGGGTAAAGGCCGCCTGCAGGCGATACACCCCGTTATCGAGGTACTTGCGGGCGGAGGTGATAACGGCGCGCGGCATTATTTGAAACGGCCCGTGCGCCTGCAGTCGCTGCACAATTTCCTGGTCCTCCATCAGTAGCAGGTCCTCGCGAAAGCCGCTTATCTGCGCGAACAGCTCGCGCTGCACGAACAGGCTTTGGTCGCCGAAGCGCACCAGCAGCAGGGGTAGGCGCGTGCACCAGGCGCTGAAGCGCAGGAACCAGTGCCCGTGGTCGAAAGCCAGGCGGTAGCAGCCGCTGCCGTAGCCCTGTCGCCGGGCCCGCCGCAAGTCGGCTACGAAGCCGGGCGGGGGGTAAGAGTCGGCATGCAGGAAATAAAGGATGTCGCCGCTGGCATGGCTGGCGCCGTAGTTGAGCTGGGCGGCGCGGCCCTTGCGCGGGCTGCGCACCACGGCCGCGCCCGCCCGCCGGGCCAGCCCCCGGGTGTCGTCGGTGCTGCCCCCGTCGACCACAATGATTTCCAGGTCCGGCTCATCGGCCGTGGCCTGGCGCAGACAGACCAGCAGCGCCCCGATACCGGGGGCTTCGTTGTAAGTCGGAATGATGATGCTGACCGTTGCCACCGCGATGTCCCCGGCCCCATAACCCGCCGGAACACGGGGTAAAAGCACAGGGGTGGGGACGGCAGATGGCATGCGTTAAGTACTAAGCTGAAAGGAGGGGGCAATCATCGGTCGATTTCCCACATTTGGTCATCAAAAGGGAGGGCCAGAGGCATTTCAGCCCAATGGTTCTACCCCGAGTACGCCCGCCCGGTGCGGGGTGTTGCCGGGCCGGACAAATAAAAGGTATTCCAATTGCAAGGATTTTTTCCTATTTCCGACCACCCGTCTGCAAACGGGCTCGGGGCGGGTCGACGCTCCTTTTGTCAATGGAGTTGTTTAGAAAGTCACAAAAGGTACTCAAACGGTGATGCAGAGCGCAGCGAAGCATCTTGCTCGCATCGTTGAACGGGCCTGACGAGGCGAACGGTGATGCAGCGCTGCGCGCTGCATCACCGTTCGGGGACTTTCTAAACAGCTTCAATAATCTTTTTTAGAAACTGCAGATGTTGAATTGTAAAAGGCGCCGGTCGTGGCTTCCCCTGGCCCTGCTGGTGCTCGCGCCGCTTACCGGCCTGCATCCCATGGGGCGCAGCGGCGGGCAGCACAGCCAGCTGGCTACCGGCCGCTGGCAGGCCGAGACACCCGCCCGGGCTACTTCTGCCATGCCGGTGGCACTCACCAAGCACGCAAACTACCCCCACAACCTGCCCTTGGTCACGCTCGACGGCCTGGCCGTGAACCTGAGCGACCTGGAAGGCAAAGTGGTGTTCGTGAACCTATGGGCCAGCTGGTGCCTACCCTGCGTAGTCGAGCTGCCAGGCATTGAAGCACTATATAAAAAGATGGACCCGAAAAAGGTTGCCTTTGTTCTGATTTCACTTGATGAGAACCCGGCGAAGGCGAAGGCCCTGCTCAAGCGGCGGGGCTACACCTTTCCGGTCTATTTCCCTCCCAATAACCGCCCGCTGCCCGCGCCGTTCGATTCCAGCTCTATCCCGTCCACCATTATCCTCGGGCCCGATGGGCAGGTTGCCGCCCGCTACGATGGTATGGCCCGGTACAACACGCCGGAATTTAAAGCTGCCCTGGAGCAGCTGGCCGGTGCTGCCAGCCCGTCGGCAGGGGACTAACGCCGTTCTCAAACACGATAGGACGTTTTCTTCAGCCTGTACTTTCCGCGCCGGGAAGCCGGATGCAGGACAGGAAAAAGGTGGCCTTAGAAGCTGTTTAAATTAGCGGAGAATATCGTTTAAACGGTGTAGAGACGCAGAAATGCGTCTCTACACCGTTTAAAATCAGAAGAATTGACTCAAGCTTCTTGGCCGATTGGGCTTCGGGAGCACCGGCCAATCAAGCCACACGCCCCGAATGCAGTATTCCGGCACAATGCTGCCGAATGGCTGCCCGACATGCCCTCCCACATGCAGACGCACCGGGCAACCCCGCCGATACCAACGCAGTATTACCACTCATTGCTGCTCCTGTTTTTCGCTCACTTACCCCCTGTTGCCGTGGCGCTACTTCCCTTTTCCGCTCCCTTGTTGCGCCGTTTCGACCGCTGGGCCGGCCCGGCGCTGGCCGTAGCCGCCCTGGGCCTGCTGCTGCTCGAAACCCGCCACCCCCTGCGCCGCCGCACCCGGCCCCGGCCCGAGCGGTGGCTGCGCAATGCCCTGGTGGCCGCGCCCGCCCTGCCCGCCATGCGACTCACGCTGCTGCCGGCCATGGTGGGCCTGGCCCAAACCTGGGCCCCCGGCCGGCCGGTGCTGGCCCGCCTGCCAGCGCCCCTGCGCCTGGCCGCCGAAGTGCTGCTGCTCGACTACCTGGGCTACACCTGGCACCGCCTGCTGCACGCGCCCCTACTCTGGCGGCTGCACCGCGTGCACCACAACGACCTGGACATGGATCTGACCACGGGCTGGCGCTTCCACTTTGGCGAGATGCTGGCCAGCATTCCCTGGCGGGCAGGGCTGCCCGCACTGCTGGGCGTGCGGCCGGCCACGGTGCTGGGCTTCGAAGCCGTGTTTGAGGCCTGCACGGCCTTTCACCACAGCAACTGGCGGCTGCCCTTTGCCGTGGAGCAGCGGCTGGTGCGCGTCGTGGTCACGCCGCGCACGCATGGCATCCACCACTCGCAGGTACAGCGCGAAACAGACAGCAACTTTGGCGTCGTGCTCACGCTTTGGGACCGGCTGCACCGCACCCTGCGCCTGAACGTGCCCCAGCAGGCCCTCACCATCGGTGTGCCCGCCTACCCGGAAGCGGCACAGATGCCGGTGGCGCGCCTGCTGGCCCTGCCGCTGGAGCCGCTACAGCCCTGGGCCCGCCCCGACGGCTCGGTACCGGCCCGGGCAGAATTGGCCGGCCCGCTGCACGTGCTGGTGCCGTAAGGCCTAAGCCGTTTACTGCTCGTTGAGCTGCCAGTTATAGTCCAGTAAGGTAACCGGGGTCTGTTCGTCGATTTTAGTTTTCGAATACCGATTTACCCACTTGGCCACCGACTGGTCGTTGCTGGTCCAGTCGCTCTTGTACCAGCCAAAGTAGTTGGAGAGCTGTGCCTTGCCGGGGCTGATGCTATTTTTAGCCGGGTCGTTCAGAAAGTCACGGCCCTAGGCATCAAGCTGGGCATCGAGGCGGGCGGCGGTGTAGGCCTCGTTGCGCAGCCGGGCGCAGGACATGGAAGCGCACACCAGCGCGAAGTGAATGCGCGGGTCGTCGTACTGCTTGCGCAGTGTAACGTGCTCGATGTTGTCAAGGCTCATTTTCTCGCCCCCGATACTAAAAACTTCGCGGCCCAGGGCGTCGTCACGAAGGGAATTTGAATGGAGGAACCGATTTCCTTGATGCTCTTGACGGGGTAGTAATTCAAAATCAGCCGGATGGTGTAGGCATTGTAGGCGTTTATCCAGTACGCCATCTGCTCGTTCTTGCTCCAGCTGGCCGCCGGCGGGTTTTTGCTCAGCAGTGCCAGGTATTGGTTGAATTCTTTCTCGTCGGCCTTAAAGACTTTGTAGTTGACCAGGCCCTTTTCGGTGACGTATTTTTTCAGCAGCCGGTCGTAGCCGCTGTGGTCCGTTGCGGGGCCGGCCGTGGCCATCGTATAAGTAGTTACCGGCAACAGGGCCGGTTCAGTGTGGCGAAGGCCGCCACCGCAGCGGCTCCTATGGCGATGATGGCCAGCACGGGCAAAAAAGGGGTTTTCATAGTTTTGAGATTGGTGGCGCTGGAGCCGTAGTCGCCCAACTCGCTCCGGCCTTACAAAACGCCGCGTAGTGCGCGGCGGCCACTTTCGGACAAGCCCGATATCACGGCATCACGGCATCACGGCATGCAAGCCAAAACGTATCTGACTGCTTAACCTTCCTTGCAATACCCTTTTCAATAATTCATAAGGCTGGGCAAATATAAGTTATGATAATGTTTACTTATCATAACTTATATTTGGAAGACAAAATGGAAAGCTTTTCGGTCGTTTTTGATACCTATATATAAGGTATCAATTCGCGGTCCGAATCAGCTCGCTCCACCGACCCCTCAAATCCCTTCCATGAGCGAAGACCTTTCCCTTGTCGCCTCGTCCAACGCCAACCAGTCGGTCAGCGCCCAACTGGCCCGGGCCTCCGCCAAAGTCGCGGGCTTTCTCGAAACCGGTCTGCAGGGCGCGGCCAATACGGAGCGCGCGTACACGTCCGACCTGAAAAGCTACGTGGCCTTCTGCGAGCAGCACGGTTTGCGGGCGCTGCCAGCCGACGTGGAAACGCTCACCGAGTACGTGGCCTATCTGGCCACGGAAAAAGCGGAGCCGGCAGCCGGGGACCGGCAGAAAAAAAAGAAGGGGCAACAGCCGCTCACCGGGCCGCACGCGCTGGCCACCATCAAGCGGCACCTAGCCGCCATCCGCAAAGCCCATCAGCTTGCCGGCTACCGGCTGCCGGCGACGTTGGATGCGCTCAACATCGTCATGGAAGGCATTGCCCGCACCTTAGGCAAGCGGCAGGACCAGGCGCAGGCCTTCACCGTCGAGGAGCTGAAGCAGGCCATTCGCCGAATTGACCTGGAAACGGCGGCTGGCCTGCGGGACCGGGCGCTGCTGCTGCTGGGCTTCGCGGGAGCCTTCCGGCGCTCGGAGCTGGTGGGGCTGAACATTGAGCAGCTGGAATTCACGGAGCGGGCCTTGCTGGTCCACCTGGCCAAAAGCAAAACCAACCAATACGGTGCGGTGGAGGACAAAGCCATTTTCTACGCGCCCAATATGGACTTCTGCCCGGTGCGCAGCCTGCGGGCCTGGCTCAATTTGCTGGGCCGTACCACAGGGCCGCTGTTCGTGAAGATTCCCCGGACCACGCCGGGGCGGCTGGCTACCCCATCGGAAAAGCGACTTTCTGATATTTCCCTCAACAAGCTGGTGCAAAAGCGGCTGGGGCCGGGCTACTCGGCGCACTCGCTACGCGTGTCCTTCGTGACGGTGGCCGTGCTCAACGGGCAATCCCACAAGGCGATTAAAAACCAGACCAAGCAAAAAACGGATGCCATGATTGAGCGCTATACCCAGCTCAACAACGTGGTATCGTACAATGCCGCGCAGGCGTTGGGCTTATAAACCTGACAGCTACGCGCCCGCCGGGCACTGCGTGCCCTCGGCCTTTTGCCTTGATGAAGCCCCGCCATTTCTTGCCTGTTCTGTGGCGGGCGGGGCCTGGCTGTTGGTGCAGGGATAGAACGGACGAATTGGCTTCATTAACTCTTCATTTGATGAATATCACGCGCTGCGGCAATTCTTGTCATGGGGCTTGCCGCGCTTTTGATTGATTTTTGTATCAATCCAGCTTTCAATTGACTTTCAGCGCGATGCCAGCGCACAGCTAAAACCTGCCAGATACCTGGAGTACTGCTGTGGGGGCTTGCAAGTACTGCGCTGCCGTCTACTTGCAGAACGACGATGTTGCAGGTACTGCCCCGGGGCATCGCCCTCACCCTGAGGCTCATGGCCCGCAACTCGGCGCGCGCCGAAATATGCGCCGCCGGTGCTCCTGAAGAGCCGCAAAGCTTATCAATTCATTGAATTGCAATATATTATCTCTCCACCAGTTATGGTTACGCCTCATCTCCTGATTATACCAGCCACCGCCGAAACCATGGCCGATACCGACATTACCATGGCCATCAAACGGCTATTTACCACCCAAAAAGGCCTGGACGAGCATTTGCTGGACGTGGCCACGCACGAGGGCCTGGTAACGCTGACTGGTTTCACCGACAACCTGCTGGCCCGGCAGCGGGCCGAGGACATTGCCCTGGCCGTGCGCGGCGTGCGCGGCGTTGCCAGCACAGTGGCCGTGCGCACCCCCACCCGGCCCGATGCCGACTTGCAGCGCGACGTGTGCGGCACCCTGGCCGACGACCCCGCCACTGGCGACTATCAGGTGCAGTGCGCCGTGGCCGGGGGCGTGGTCACGCTCACGGGCATGGTGCAGTCGTGGGCCGAGAAGCAGCTGGTGCTGCGCGTGGTGCAAGGCGTGCGGGGCGTGACGAGCCTCATAACGGAGGGCCTGACCATTCAAAAGGGCAAAATCGTGAATTCTGACGAGGAAATCACCATTCAGATTCAGGAGCTGCTCGACTGGGATGTTCGGGTGAACAGCGCCTTAGTGCAGGTGCGCACCATCGAGTCCGTGGTGCACCTGTCGGGTACGGTGGGCACGGCCACGGAGCGGGACCACGTCATAGCCATAGCCTACCAGACCGGAGCCGCCCACGTAGATGCCCGCGACTTGCTTGTGGCCTACTGGGCGCTGAGCAGCGAGCTGCGGCGCGGGAAGTTTGCGCTCCGGGCCGACGAGGCCATTGTGGAGGCCGTGCGCGGCGCCCTGCACCGCAACCCACGCGTGCGCTGCTCCGAAACGCTGGTGCAGGTCCATGAAGGCATTGTGACGCTGGCCGGTACGGTGAGCAACCTGCGCGCCCGCCAGGAAGCCGAGCACGACGCCCGCCTCGTAGTGGGCGTGACCGAAGTACACAACCTACTGAAGGTACGACCCAGCGGCCTGGTGCCTGATGCCGATATTCGCCAGGCCATTCTGGCCGCGCTGGCCCGTGACCCCTACGTGGGGCACTTCTTTTTTACCGTGAGCGTGAGCAACGGCCAGGCCACTGTGCACGGGCAGGTAGACCATGCGTTTGAGCGCGAGCGGGTGGGCGATGTGGCCGCAGGGGCCAGTGGCGTGCTGGCCGTGGCCAACCTGGTAGCCGAGCCCGCCGAAGCGCGGCCCGAAGCCCTTGCCCGGCCGGACAGCCCCGACCCCGACTCTGACTATGCGCTGGCCGGCCGCATCCGGGAGCGCCACTTCTGGTCGGCCAGCCTACACGACCAGGATATTGACGTGCAGGTGAGCCACGGCCACGCCACCCTTACCGGCACTGTGGACAGCTGGCCCGAGCGCCAGCAGGCCACCCTCGAAGCCTACAAGGCCGGAGCCCACGACGTGAAAAACCACCTGCTCGTGCTGGCCCCGGCAGGCCCCGGGCAGCAGGGCCCTCATCCCCCTGCTCATCTGCTAACCGACACCTACCGCTAGCGCTAGCACCCGGACTGGCCGGGCCGCCCACGGGTTTTCCAATTCACCCCTTTTTTCTCCTACTGCTATGGCTTCCCCCCTTGTCGTACTGACTGATTTTTACGCCGTCACCGCCCGGGCGCTGTCCTACGCTGCGGGGCTGGCGGTGTCGATGAAAACGGAGCTGGTGCTGCTGCACGCCCGCCACGACGTGCTGCTGGCTCCCATCGACTACGGCTCCTACTCACCCGTCAGCGACAATGCCACCGACCGGGTCCTGCAAACGCTGGCCGACGCGCAGCCCGTGCCCACCCAGGTAGATGTGTCGGACCGGGAGCTGACCGAGGCCGTGCGCGCCACCGTGCAACGCCACCATCCCCTGCTGCTGGTGCTGGGCCGCCCCGAAACGGCCGACGCACCCGTGGAAATCGTGACCGGCACAGCCATGGACCTGCTCACTACCGTGCCCTATCCGCTGCTGGTGGTGCCGCCCCCCGCCGGCGATACCTTCCCGCCCCGCCGCCTGCTGCTGGCCGTGGACGGCGAACCGTTCGTGCTGCTCCGGCATCAGAATGTGCTCCGGCAGCTGCTACGCCTGGCGGAGGGCACGTTGAACGTGGTGCGCGTAACCGACGACAGCCACGCGCGCCTGGG
Organism: Hymenobacter siberiensis; assembly: GCF_018967865.2. Classification (NCBI taxonomy): domain Bacteria; kingdom Pseudomonadati; phylum Bacteroidota; class Cytophagia; order Cytophagales; family Hymenobacteraceae; genus Hymenobacter; species Hymenobacter siberiensis. The sequence continues at coordinate 78,643 of NZ_JAHLZY020000003.1, read as the reverse complement.
GGCCGAAGCCATCCTGCGCACGGTGGCAGACAACGACCTTACCGAGGTGCTGCCCCCCAGCCAGCTATATGAAGTGTATGACCGCTCGGTAGTGAGCGGGATACTGGCCGAAGCGGCCCGGCAGGAAGCCGACCTGCTGGTGGTCGTGGCCCGGCAGCACAGCCTTATCGGCAGCCTGTTTCATCGCAGCGTCACGGCCCAGCTGCTGGAGCACAGTCCGGTTCCGGTGCTGGTACTACCCGCCGAAGACTAGAGCGCCTTTTATCCTGTTGCCCAAACACTTGCCATGGAAGCATCTTTCATTATCCTCACCGATTTTTTCACTGTATACCCGGAGGCCCTGGCCTACACCACCAGCCTGGCGGCCGCGCAGCAGGCCCGCGTGGTGCTGCTGCACGTGTGCCACAATGGCCTGCACGGCCCCGGCGAAAAAGGCAGCCCGCGCACCGAGTGGAACAAGCGGCAAAAACAGCGGGAACTAGCCCGGCTGACCACCAACCGACCCGTACCCACGGAGCTGGTGGTATCGGAAGAAGTTTTTCCTGAGGCCGTTGGCCAGACCGTGCGGGCCCAGCAAGGCCAGCTGCTGGTGCTGGGCCAGCCCGGCGCGGCCGAGCAGCCCGTGGAAATAGTAGCCGACGTGGCCCAACTGCTGCTGGAGCAAGCCCTGTGCCCGGTGCTGGTGGTGCCCCCCACGGCCTCGGAGGGCTTGCCGCCCCGCCGGCTGCTGCTGGCCGTGGACGGCGAGCCCCTGGACCTGCACCCACTCCCGGCGCTGGTGCACCAGCTGCTGGCCGGACCACAGGCGTCGCTGCAGGTGGTTTATATACCCGAAAGCGCCACCACCACCCCGCCCGACCCCGTTGCCGTGCTCAACACCATCCGCATCAACGGGGTGGTACCGGCCATACCGCTCAGCCGCCTGCACCTGCACCACGCACCCGATCTGGTGGCCGGAATTCTGGCCGAAGCCGTGCGCCAACAGGCCGATATGCTGGTGGTAGTGGCCCGGCACCACAGCCTTATTGGCAGCTTTTTTCACCGCAGCATCACGGCCCGGCTCATGGAGCAAAGCCCGATTCCGGTGCTGGCACTACCGGCCCGCGACTAGCCCCGGCGACTGATTGCAACAGCTTATCACTTAGAATTTTTGCTATGAATCCTTCCATTTTGGTGTTGGTCAATCTTTCTGAGGCGGCGGAGCAGGCGGCCCGCTACGCCGCCGTATTGGGCGCACCGCTACACGTGCGCCTGGAGCTGGTCAACGTCTATCAGCCCCCCATTCTGGCCTCCGGACTGGCGGCTGTGCCGATGCACTACTTCCCCCAGATGCAGGCCGAGACGGAAGACGCCTTGCAGGCGCTGGCCCAGCGCCTGCCCGCGCCCACCGAAGCGACGGTAGTCGCGGCCCCCATTACCGATGCCGTGCAGGAAGCCATTGAGCGCCACCACCCGCTGCTGCTGGCCATGAGCCTGAGCCCCGAGCAGGACCTGCTCGACTACCTGCTGCGCAACCACGTGCTGCCCGTACTGCGCGCCACCCACCACCCGCTGCTGCTGGTGCCCGAAGCCGGCCCGCCCCCCAGCCGGCCGCGCCGCGTGCTGGTGGCCATCGATGGCGATTTTTTTACCCTCAGTGCCGTCACCCTGGCCCTGGCCCCGCTGCTGGCGAGCTGGCAGGCGGCCTATTCGGTGGTGCACGTTCGAACCCTTGCGAGCGGGGGCGTGCGGCCCGGTGGCTATGAGCAGCTGGGCGGGCCGCTGCGCAAGCTGCTGCCCACGGCCGCGCCGCTGGCGCTGTACGACGATGCCGGCCACGCTCCGGCTCCCGGGGTACTGCGCGCCGTGGCCGAGACGCAGGCCGATTTGCTGATTCTCATTGCCCGGCCCCGCAGCTTCCTGGGCCGGCTGTTTCATCGCAGCGTCACGGCGCAGGTGTTGCGCGGCTGTCCCGTGCCGGTACTCCTCCTACCCGCCGACGATGCCGACCAGCCCGACTGACTGCCGGCCATGAGCTGAGAGGTTGCGCCGACGCTTGCATAGTACCTGTTTTTCACCCAGGGCCGTTGCACGCCCCTTATTCCCCGTTGTATGCTCATTCCCACTTTTCTGTTTTCGGCCCTGCTCATCGGGGCCTTGGTCGCGGTGCGCCTGCACCGCCTCGACACGCAGCTGCAGCCGGTGCCCCTGCCCGGCCGCTGAGTTCGGCCGTGCCGCATCACCTCCCCGCTTTTCGGCTCACCGGCAGGCGGGGATTTCTGCTTTGTGGCCGGCTGTACTGCTCAAAGGAGTAGGCATGCAGGGGTTGATGAAAATCAAGTGTTCGGGTAATTCTCGTCATGCCGAAGTCAGCGACCGGGACGGACTTTTGCCTATGTCCCTTTGGGGCCGGTCGGGTGGGCTTTTTGTCTGCCCGGGGCGGCGCTCCTGGTACTTCTGCTTATGAAAAACTCCTTGCTAATCGGTCGTCTGGCCGGCATCCGCATCTTCCTGCACTGGACCTTCCTGCTGCTGCTCGGCTTCCTCGTGTTTGGCGAGGTGCGGCGGGGCAGCAGCTACGGGGCCGTGCTGGTGTCGGTGGGGTTTGTGCTGGCGCTGTTCGCCTGCGTGGTACTGCACGAACTGGGACACTCGCTCATGGCGCGGCGCTTCGGCATCGGCACACGCTCTATCACGCTGCTGCCCATCGGGGGCCTGGCCACGCTGGAGCGCATACCCGAAAAGCCCCGGCAGGAGCTGCTGGTGGCCTTGGCCGGGCCGGCCGTGAACGTGCTGTTGGCGGCGATACTATACCCCTTCGTGGCGCCACTGGGGGCCTTCGAGGGCATCGGCCTCAGCCACGATGCCGTGGGGCCGGGCTTTCTCACGGCCCTGTTCTGGGTGAACGTACTGCTGGTGGCATTCAACGCCATTCCGGCTTTCCCCATGGATGGTGGGCGGGTGCTGCGCGCCCTGCTGGCCATGCGCCTGGGCCGGCCCCGGGCTACCGCCATTGCCGCCGGGCTGGGCCGGCTGCTGGCCGTAGGCTTCGTGTTCTACGGCTTGTTCAACAATCCGTTTCTGGTGCTCATCGGCATCTTCGTGTATTTCGGGGCATATACCGAAAACGCGTCGGTGCAGCACCGCGAGCTGCTGGGCGACTATACCGTGGGCCACGCCATGATAACCAACTACCTCACCCTGGCCCCGTCCGACAGCGTGCAGCACGCGGCCGACACCCTGCTGGCCGGCTCCGACCAGGACCTGATTGTGCTCGACCAGGGCCGGGCCGTGGGGGTGCTCACCCGGCCCCTGCTCATGGCCGCCCTGCGCGACCACCGCCTCACCACGGCCGTGGCGGAAGTAATGAGCCGCGAATTCGATACGGTGGAAATCAGCGACAGCCTGGCCGCCGTGTATGCCCGCGCCCTGCGCCTGCCCAATGCCTTTTTTCCCGTGCTGGAAAACCAGCGGCTGCGCGGCGTCATCGACCAAAGCAACCTGACCGAGTTCCTGACCATCCGGGCCGCGCTGAGCCAGTAGTAACCAAGGCCCCTATTCTCACTTTCTTCTCTTCTTCGCCATGAAACCCACCCTGCTCGTTCTCACCGATTCTTCGCCCGCCGCCGAGCGGGCCCGGGCCTACGCCGCCGTGCTGGCCGCCCCGCTGGGGGCCGAGGTGCACCTGCTGCACGTGTACCCCACGCCGCCCACTACTGCACGGGTAGGCCAGGTCATGCGCGCCACCAACGCCGGCTACGTGCGACGGGAGCGCCACGCGCTGGAAGAAGTAGCCGCCGCCATGCCCGTAGCCACCACCGCCACCACCGTGGCGCAAGTCTGGGACGAGGCCGTGCAGGAAGCCCTGCACCAGCATCAGCCGCTGCTGGTTATCGCCGGCCTCACGGCCACCGACGGCCTGCTGGACGAATGGCTCAGCAACCGCGCCCTGCCGCTGGCCCACGAAACGGGCTACCCGCTGCTGCTGGTGCCGCAGAACCTGCCCACGGCCGCCCTGCGCCCGCCGCGCTGCTTGGCCCTGGCCGTGCGCGACCAGTCCTTTACCCTCACGCCCCAGGCCTTGGCCCTCACCCCACTCCTGGCGGCCCTGGGGGCCACCGTGGTGCCCGCCACCGTGGCCCGGCCCGACGAGCCCACCGCCGGCCGGCACGGCCTCACGGCGGCGCGCGAATGTGGCCTGACGCCGGCCCTGGCCGGCAGCAGCCTGCACCGGGTGGTGGGCGAAGCACCGGCCGCGGGCCTGCAGCAAGCCGTGGCGGAGCTGTCGGCCGATATGCTGGTTCTCCTCGACCCCGGCCACGGCTGGATAAGTAAGCTTTTTGGCAATAGCGTTATCGACGAGGTGCTACGGCATACCCAGGTGCCGGTACTGCTGCTGGCCACGCTGGAAAACGGGTTGGATTAAGCGGCTGGTAATATTGAAATTCCTGCATCCATAGCCAAGCTCCCTCACTGACCACTTAACCCTAACCTTCACTTCCCCATGGCCCTTTCCCTCATCGTCTTCGCCGGTTTTTATCCGCCCGCCCGCCGCGCTGTTAAATACGCCGACGTGATGGCTCAGGCCATGGTGGGCCAGTTGGTGCTGCTGCACGTCAACCGCGCCTCCCTGTTCGACCCCAACGATTTGGTGGCCCAAGGCTACCACCAGGAGGAGCTGGCGCGCCAGACCGATACGGCCGCCATTCTCTACCAACAGGCCCAAAGCCTGCAAACCACAGCCACCGTGGAAGTAGCCACCGACCTGCTGCCCGCCGTGGCCCAGGATTTGGCCAACCGCTACCAGCCGGCCCTCTTTGTCCTCAGCCAGGTGGATGAGGACCGTCCCGTCGCCGCCGACATGCTCACCTCCTGCGTGGAGATTCTGCGGGCCGGCGGCTACCCGCTGCTGGTGGTGTCGCCCACGTCCCCCACCGACCACCCGCCCCGCCGCATCCTCATTGCCGCCGACCGCGAACCATTCACGCTGACCGCGGAAGCCCAGGCCCTGCGCCCGCTGCTGGCCCAGCCCGGCGTCGAGATTATTGTGGCCCACGTTACGAGTGGGGTGGAAGACGACGAAGGCTGCGCCCTGGCGCTGCGGGCCGTGCAGGCCAGCGGCCTGGTCGAGGGGCTGCCCACGCCGGAACTACGGGGCTTTCAGCATGAGCACTACGAGCAGGGAGTGCTGGCGGCCGCCCTCGATTCACGGGCCGATTTGGTGGTGGTGCTGGCTCGTCATCGCAGCTATTTCGGCAACTTGTTTCACCGCAGCGTCACGGCCAAGCTCCTGGAAAACTGCCCGGTACCCGTGCTCGTACTGCCCGCCGCCGCCCCAGAGGTCGCTACCGAAACGTCTGCTTTGGTGGCTGCCACCGGCATTGCCAACACGGTACTTACCGGCCTCACGCCAGCTTTCTGACACGCGGTTTTTTGATAATTTGAGCAAATTTCAAGAGTCAGGTGTAGCAACGCGATACTTGCGTTCATGAATCTAAAATCTAACCCAGTGACTCAGCGGATGAACAGGCATGGCCCCGCCGCTCGGGTTTCGGCACCAGAATGACTGCACCGGGCTGCCTATCCTACTCCCGCTTCTCCTTGGCGTGGTCGGCGTTGAGGGCCTCGAAGCCGGACACGACGTCGAACAACTCCTCGTCGATGGCGCTTTGGCGCTTGTGGTGGTACTGGTGAGCCAGCTCGCCCAATAGCTCATCGATGCTTTTTTCGGCCCGCTGCATGGCTTTCAGGCGGCTGGCGTTTTCGCTGGCCAATGACTCGGCGCAGGCTCGGAACAAGGACACGAACAGAAACTCTCCGACGAGGGCCCGCAACGTGGGAAACCGCGCGCCAGCTACCTGGGGCCGCGTTTTTGTGGGCCAGTGCAGGGCCCGCAGCTCCTGTTTCCATTGCGCGTCCAGCGGCAGCAGGCGCTGATATACCGGCTCATACCCCGTGGCCTCCCGGGGCCGGTTGTGAAAGATGTAGAACGCGGTCAGGCTTCCGTTGTCGATGGCTTCCTGCGCTTTTAGCAGCATCTGCGCGACTAGCGGCGTAATGGCCGTGATGCCCGTGGGCACCAGAAAATGCGTGGTCACGGGCAGGCCCGCATCTGTTAGCAGGTGCTGCACCCGTTCGCCCACGGTCCAGAGCTGCTTACTGCCGGGCAGAGTGCCGAGCGTTTGGGCCACAAAAGCGGCGAGGGTATCGTTGAACGAGCCCACCAGCCCCTGGTCGGACCCAAAAACCAAGGCACCTATCAAGGGCTCAGCTACTTTTTGCGGCTCCTGTACCGGTGGTGTGGGGTTTCCGGCGGGCTCCGACTGAAAGTAAGCGACCAAGCCCAGCGCTACGGTTTGGTAATAGTCGCCGAGCGAGCTCACCGCCAGCTCGTACTGCCCGATGGTGGCCGCCGCCATGGCTTTCATGGTCCGCACCACGGATTTGATGTCCTTGGCACCTTCAATTTTCCGGCTCAGGCTTTCCAGGGTTTGCATTTGTTCGGGGTGTAATTTGCTCAGGGAGGAGCGCGCGCGATGAGCGGGATGAGCGGGATGAGCAAGAGGACCTAGAGCAAATTCAAGGTCCGTGTACACGATGTGGAGACGCAATATTTTGCGTCTCGTCGTTGCTGATGTTGTTATAACCGCGCAGGTTTGTGCGGTCCCGGTCGTTCAACGACGAGACGCAAAATGTTGCGTCTCTACATCGTGTACATAGACTCCGAAACCTCTCTAATAGCTTGTCAGCTAGTCGCTTTCCGCAGCGGGCTGCTCCTGAAAAGGGGCCAGCACCGTTTTGGCGCAGGCCAGCAGCGCGGCCTGGTCGTCCGGACTCAGGGGTTTTTGCGCGGTCAGGCGTTGCAGCAATTCGGCGGGTAGGGCGAGGCTGCTTTGCGTTAGCAGGGCCTCGGCTTCGGGTATTTTTTCGACGAGGATATTGTCAAAATAGCCGCTGGTGAGGGCCAGCAGCACAACCAGCTGCTCGGGCACCGACATGGGGTGCAGCTCCGGCTGCTTGAGCCAGCTTCGGATGCGCTGCCCGTGGTCGATGACGCGCTGCGTGTGCTCGTCGAGGCGTGTGCCGAAGCGGGCGTAGTTTTCCAGCTCCTCAAACTGCGAATACGCCAGCTTCAGGTTGCCGGTGGTGGTGCGGTAGGCCGGCAGCTGGGCTTTGCCGCCCACCCTGGAAACAGACTTACCCACGTCGACGGCCGGCAGAACGCCCGCTTCAAAGAGCTTGGGCGAGAGGTAAATCTGCCCGTCGGTGATGGAAATGAGGTTGGTGGGAATGTAGGCGGAGATGTTCTGCGCCTCCGTTTCGATGATGGGCAGGGCCGTGAGCGAGCCGCCGCCCAGCGCCGGGCTCAAGTGGGTGGCGCGTTCGAGCAGGCGGGAGTGGATGTAGAAAATATCGCCCGGAAACGCCTCCCGGCCCGGGGGCCGCCGCAGCAGCAGCGACAGCTCGCGGTAGGCCCGGGCGTGGTTGGTGAGGTCGTCGTACACAATCAGCACGTCGCGGCCCTGCTCCATGAAGTACTCGGCCACGCTGGTGGCCGCATACGGGGCAATGTATTTCAGGCCGGGGGCCTCGTTGCCTTCGGCCACCAACACGATGGTGTAGGCGAGGGCCTTCTTTTCGCGCAGCGTGGCAATGACCTTGGCCACCGACGCGGCCCGTTGGCCGATGGCGCAGTAAATGCACAGCACCTGCTTATCGTGCTGGTTGAGAATGGCATCGAGCGCCAAAGCCGTTTTGCCCGTCTGCCGGTCGCCCAGAATCAGCTCGCGCTGGCCCCGGCCCACGGGCAGCAGCGCATCAAGCACTTTGAGGCCGGTTTGCAGCGGCACGGTTACCGGCGCACGGTCCATGATGGCCGGCGCGGGCCGCTCGATGGGCAGGCGCTGCCGCGTAAGCAGCGGGCCGCCGCCGTCCAGCGGCTCGCCCAAGGGGTTGATTATCCGGCCAATCAGAGCGTCGCCCACAGGAATATCCATCACCCGGCCCGTGCGCTCCACTTCGTCGCCCACGCTCAGCCGCGCATCTTCCCCCAGCAAGACAACGCCGATTTCGGTTTCGTCGAGGTTGTAGGCCAGGCCATACAACCCGCCGGCAAACAGCAATAGCTCGCCGGAGCCCGCGCCCGGCAGCCCCGATACCCGCACCACTCCGGCCGACACGCTCAGCACCACCCCAATTTCGCGGGGAATCAGCGCGGGCCGGAACGCGGCGCTGCCCGCGCTCAGGGCCGCGAGCGTATCGTTCAGATGAGCAAGTAGTTCAGTGGCTGGCATGGTGGCGCGGTTCGGATTCGGGTTCGGGTTCGGGTTCGCCCGCCGGCGCACGCTGCGGAGTGGCGGCCGAAAGGTTGCTTTCGAGCTCGGCGAGGTAGTTGGGCACGCTCCAGGCCAGCTTGTAGCCGTTGGCGCTCAGCGAAATACCGCTGATGAGCTCGGGCGCGGTGGTGAAGGTGCAGGCGGCTTCGGTGCCGATGAGGGCCGTGAGGGCGGCGGCCAGCTCAGCCTGCTGCTCAGCTGATAACGCAAAGGCGCTGCGTACCTGCACGGGCCTGGCGCTGGCCTGGAAAGCATCGATAAAGCCTTGCTTTTCGGTTCCCTGCAGGTGGTGAAGTCGTTCGATGAATACGGCCAGCGCCTGCGCTTCCAGGCCGGCGGAGGCCAGGTCGGTCAGGGCTTTTTTGGTGAGGGAAAGCACGGTCTGGCGGGTCTTTTGGGCCAGGTCGTCGTGCATTTCTTCCTGTATTTGCTGGTGGGCGGTGGCCTGTTTGGCGCGTAGCGTATCGGCGTCCTGCCGGGCTTCGTCCAGCAGCTGCTGGCGCTCGGCCTGCGCTTCGGCGTGGGCCGTGGCCAGCAGGGTTTGCTTGCGCTGGTCGAAGTCGACGTTTTTCTGCTGGTACTGCTCGCGCTCGGCCTGCGCCTCGGTTTTTTGAGTGCTGGCGTCGTTCAGCTGCGCCTTTATTTTTTGCTCGCGCGCTTCGATAGCCGCCAAAACCGGCTGGTACAGAAAGCGCTTCATGAGCCACACCAGCAGCAGAAAGTTCAGCAGCTGAGCGACGACGGTGAACCAGTTGATTTCCATGGGGTCGGGAGGCTTACTGGCCAATCATGTGGTTCCAGAAGGGGTTGGCGAAAATGAGAATCATCGACAGCACGAAGCAGTAGATGGCCGTCGATTCAATCATGGCCAACCCCACAAACAGGGTGCGCGTGATGGTGGCCGAGGCATCGGGCTGCTGCGCCAGCGCGCTGAGGGCGGTGGCCACGGCCTTGCCCTCGCTCACGGCCGGAAAAATGGTGCCGATGGCGGTGGTGAAGCCGGCCATGATAATGGAAATCATGGCGATAAGGGCGGTGCTGTCCATGGGTTGATTGGTTGATTAGTTAGAAGCGGGAAGTGGTTCCGGCGGGGCAGGCTTGGCCACCGCCGCGGCGATGTACACCGTGGCCAGCACGCTGAAAATGTAGGCCTGCACCAAGCCCGTAAGCAGCCCCAGCACGTTCATGATAACGGGAAAGAACAGGGGCGAAATGCTCAGCAGAATGCCCACAATCATGCCCCCGCTCATGATGTTGCCGAACAGGCGCACGGCCAGCGCCAGCGTCCGGGTGGCATCACTGATGAGGTTGAAAGGCAGCATGATGAAGGTGGGCTGCAGGTAGGTTTTGAGGTAGGCGAGCACCCCGGTTTTCCCGATTCCAAAGAAGGGCACGGCCAGAAACACGGCCACGGCCAGGGCCGCCGTGGTGGAGAGCGAGCCGGTGGGGGGCTGGTACCAGGGCAGGACAATACCCACGTTGGCAATGGCGATAAACAAAAACAGGGTGCCAATGAAGCCGATGTACTTTTCGGGCTGGGGCAGGCCCGCTTCCGCAATTTGGGTGTTGATGCCCTGCACCACGATTTCGAGGGCGCACTGCCAGCGGGAAATCAGCAGGCCGGTTTTCAGCTTTCGGGTGATGAGGAAAGCCCCCCCCACCATCAGCAGCATGATGCCCCAGGTGGTGACCAGCGTGAGGTTAATCGTCACGAATCCGTAACGCCAGAAAACGACTTCGTCGGGGCTAAGATTCATGGGTGAGGGGTTTTGAGAACGGCCGCGCAGCGGCCGGCCGGGTGAAGTGCGCCACTAGGTAGCGGGCCGCCACGAAGCCGGCCAGGCAGGCCACCAGCCGGGACCAGCTGCCCTGGCCCACGTAGTAGAAGCCGGCCCCGGCCAGGGCCAGCCGGCCCAGCAGGCTGCCCAGCAGCCAGAGCGCCGGGTAGCGGGCCATGAGGGCGCGCCGCACCGTGAGCCACAGGCCATAGAAAAACAGAGTGCCCAGGGCCAGCCCCGCAATCAGGGCCAGCGCGAGCGGAAAGATTTCAGTCATCGGAAGGAGTTTTAGTGGTTTGCGCTGGGGGTTCGTTGCCTTCTTTCCTCACCCAGACCCAGGCGGTGAGGCAGCCCACTACCAGCCCGGCAAAGAGCAGGGTCACCGTCCAGGAAAACGTCTGCGGGTAGCGGCGGTCGAGCCACACGCCCAGCGCCGTGCCCGCCAGCACTGGCACCGCCACCGACCAGCCAATCATGCCGAACATGCCCACGCCGTACCACACGCCCTTTTTGGGGTTGTGCAGGGCGTGCAGCTTGCGCGTTTCCAGGGCACCAATGCGCTGGCTGAGCGATGCGTCCGGTTTGTCGGCGGCGGGTTTCATGGGCAGGAGGGGCTAGGACTGTTGCAGTGTTTCGAGCCGGGTGAGCAGGCCGGTTTCTATTTTCCGCAGGGTGGTGCGGGCCGCCTGCTCCTCGGCATCGTGGCGGCGAAAGTCCTGCTCCACTAATTCGCGGAGCTGGCCGAGGCCGACCCCGCCGATGGCGTTGCGCACCGACACCGACACGTCGGGCCCGGCTTTGAGCAGCACGCCTTCGTCCACGGCCAGGTAATGCACGCGGCCATCGGCGGTTTCGTAGGTGAAAATGCCGGGCACCAGGGCCGCCACGCAATCGAGCCGCCGGGGCAGCAGGCCATACGCACCGGCGCTGGTTTCGAGCACGATACGGCTTATCTGGCCGATGTCGAGGAACACGCGAAACGGCAGCAGCACTTTGAGGTTCATGGTCGACATGTGGGGTGAGACCTGAATAGAGATGAGAGAGAAAATCAGCCCGTCAGGCTGAGCGAGTGGGCGTAGTTCATCGCTCGCGTCGTGCAGCCCGGCCGCCCCCGCCACACTGCCCCATTCAGCAAATAAGTCGTTGGCAGCAAGCTGTTCGTGGGCTGCAAATGCCGTACCTAGCCTTTGGTCTTTTCAATCATGTGATTGATTACCAGCGTATGCTCATGCTGGGGACTAAACATAATCATCTCCGCATCTGCATTGACTTTTACATTATGCCCTGGAGGCCAATAAAAAAGGTCATTCGCATTTACAGTCTCTTCGGTGCCATTAGCGTCCGTTGCGGTCACCTGACCGCTCAGCAGATATCCCCAGTGTGGACACTGACATAAATCTCCTTCGAGCCCCACAAACAAAGGGGTAGTATCAACGCCTTCGGCAAGGCTGAAATACTCTGCGCTTATCATACCCAATCCGGCAGCATTACCGAATTCGGTTTTTTGACGAAGAACCGCTCCAGGAATATCCATTTTGACTTCGATGTCACCTTTTGAAATTTTCATGATTTCGGGTTTTTAAGTTTATGGTATTGAGTCTGTTTTGACAGTCGCCAGCCAGTTATGATGGGGTTATCTGAGCATGACTATCCGGCGATGCCCCGGCCACTGGGCTGCACTCACTCCTGGGCAGGGTGGCGGGCCTCGGCATGGCCCGCATCCTGGGGCTGCGCCTTCTCCTTTTTCCCAGCCTTCTGCCGGGCCTCCTCAATCGTCCCAATCATGTAAAAGGCACTCTCGGGCAGGTCGTTGAATTCGCCGGCCAGAATCCGCTCGCAGCCGCTGAGGGCGTCCTCCAGCCCAACGTCTTTGCCCGGCAGGCCGCTGAACTGCTCGGTGGTGAAAAACGGCTGGGTGAGAAACCGCTCCAGCCGCCGGGCCCGGCCCACCAGGTTGCGGTCAGCGGTGGAGAGCTGCTCCAGCCCTAGCATGGCGATAATGTCCTGCAGCTCTTCGTATTGGGCCAGTACCCGCTTTATTTCCTGGGCCACCGCGTAGTGTCGCGGCCCGATGATGTCGGCGGTGGCCATTTTGGAATTGGACTGCAGCAGGTCGATGGCCGGAAACAGGCCCTCGCTCGCTCTTTTGCGCGACAGCACGATGGTAGCCGACAGGTGCGAAAACGCGTGCACGGCGGCCGGGTCCGTCAGGTCGTCGGCCGGCACGTACACGGCCTGAATGGAGGTAATGGCCCCGGCCTCGGTGTTGGCAATGCGCTCTTCGAGCTTGGCCAGCTCCGTGGCCAGCGTGGGCTGGTAGCCTAGGCGCGAGGGCATCATGCCCAGCAGCCCCGATACTTCCATGCCCGCCTGGATGAAGCGGAAGATGTTGTCAATCAGCAATAATACGTCGCGCTGCTCATCGTCGCGGAAGTATTCGGCCATGGTCAGGGCCGCGTGGCCTACCCGGAAGCGCGCGCCGGGCGGCTCGTTCATCTGGCCAAACAGCATGACCATATTTTGCAGCACCCCGGCCTCCTTCATTTCGTGGTACAGCTCGAGGCCTTCGCGGCACCGCTCGCCAATGCCGCAAAACAGGCTGACCCCGTTCGTGTGGCCGGCCATGTTGTGGATTATCTCCGTGAGCAGCACCGTTTTGCCCACCCCCGCGCCGCCGAACAGCCCGGCCTTGCCGCCCCGTTCCAGCGGAATCAGCACATCGATGGCCTTGATGCCGGTGCGGAAGATTTCGGACTTGGTGGAACGGTGCAGCAAAGGCGGGGGCAGCCGGTGAATGGCGCGCTGCGCAAGCCCGGCCAGGGGTGGCCCGTGGTCGATGGTATTGCCAAACACATCGAACATCCGGCCGAGGATTTCATTGCCTACGGGCACCTCAAGCTGCTTTCCTTCAGTATCTATCCGCAGGCCGCGGGTGAGGCCCTGGGTGGGATTCAGGGCAATGCCGCGCACCCGGTGCTCATCGAGCTGCGTTAATACTTCGATGACGACCTGCTGTCCGGCCCCGGCATACAGGACGGAGTAGATGGCGGGCAGGTCGTGGTCGAACCACACGTCTACCACACTTCCCCGCACGGAGATGATGCGGCCCGCGGGGCGGGGAGCTGCTGCTGCCGGTATATGCGTTTGATGGTTCATGGGCATTCACGATTGGGACGCGCAAAGGCGACTGCGCCCGGCCACTTGCTACACGAGGTGGCCGGGGGCAGCGCAGTTTTCTGGCTGAGGCATGCGCGTTGCGACACTGCTGGCTACTAATGCCATAGCCCCGCACAAGATTACGGCTGCCCCAGCCGCGTCCCCTTGACGAAAGTCATGGCCGGGGCCTGACATTGGGCATTCCCGTTGCCGGGGGCGCGCCGGTCCTTTGCCCTACGCCGCCAGTCACGCCGCCGACCTCACCCCTATTCAGCCCTGTACCATGGCACACGCAGCTTTCACGCTCTTTTTCCGGGAATTGACCAACGATAAAGTGGCCCAGGTGGGCGGCAAAAATGCCTCTTTGGGGGAGATGTTCAACAAGCTCAGCGACCAGGGCATCCGGGTGCCCGATGGCTTTGCCACCACGGCCGCCGCCTACTGGCTGCTGCTGGACGAAAACGGCCTGCGGGCGCCCCTCACCGAGCTGCTGGAAACCCTGGACACCAACGACTTCAGCAACCTGCCCGACGTGGGGGCCCGGGCCCGCTCGCTGGTGCACGGGGCCGTTATGCCCATGGCTGTAGCCGCCGCCATCCGGGCAGCATACCGCGAGCTGACTGCCCAGCACCCCGACCGCGCGGAAGTAGCGGTGCGCAGCAGCGCCACGGCCGAAGACCTGCCTACAGCCAGCTTTGCCGGCCAGCACGACTCGTTTCTGAACATTGAGGGCGAGCAGGGCGTGCTCGACGCCTGCCACCGCTGCTTCGAGTCGCTGTTCAACGACCGGGCCATCAAGTACCGCGTTACCAACGGGTTCGACCACATGCAGGTGGCCCTGTCGGTGGGCGTGCAGACCATGGTGCATTCGGATTTGGCTTCCGCCGGCGTGGCCTTCACCATTGAGCCCGAAACAGGGCATGAGCACTTCATCTACCTCACCGGCAGCTGGGGGCTGGGCGAAAACGTGGTGCAGGGCGCGGTGAATCCCGACGAGTTTTACCTCTTCAAGCCCTCGCTGCGCGACGGCCACCGTGCGCTGGTGACCAAAAAGCTGGGCGACAAGGCCAAGACCATGCGCTACGCCGAACCCCCGGGCGATGCCCACGGCCAGCGGGCAGATACCATCGTGAATACCGACACGCCGGCCGCCCAGCGCGAAGTATTCGTGCTCACCGATGCCGAGGTCGAGCAGCTGGGCCGCTGGTGCCTCGTGATTGAGGAGCACTACGGCATGCCCATGGACATTGAGTGGGCCAAAGACGGGCTCAACAACCAGCTCTACATTGTGCAGGCCCGCCCCGAAACCATCAGCCAGAACCGCCAGGCCCTGCGCCTGCACGAGTACCACCGCACCGAAACCGGCCCGGTGCTGGCCACCGGCAAGGCCGTGGGCAGCCAGATTGTGTCGGGCGTGGCCCGCATCATCGACTCGCCGGCCGATGGCCACCGCCTGCAGCCGGGCGAAATCCTGGTCACCGACATCACCAGCCCCGACTGGAACGCCGTGCTCCAGAACGCGGCCGTCATCGTGACTAACCGGGGCGGGCGCACCAGCCACGCGGCCATTGTGGCCCGCGAGCTGGGGCTGTCGGCCGTGGTGGGTACGTTGAATGCTACGACTAAGATTAAAGACGGGCAGGTGATAACCGTTTCCTGCGCCGAGGGCGACGAAGGCCAGGTGTTCGACGGCCAGCTGGCCTGGACCGAAACCGACCTCGACCTGGCCCAGGTGGTCCGGCCCGCCACCAAGGCCCTGCTCATCCTCGCCGACCCCGACCGCGCCCTGCAGCTGGCCCGCTACCCCAGCCAGGGCGTGGGTTTGATGCGCATGGAATTCGTCATCAACAATACCATTCGCGTGCACCCCATGGCGCTGGTTGAGTTCGATAAGCTGACCGACGAGGCGGCCCGCGCCGAGATTGAGCAGCTCACCGCCCATTATCCCAGCAAGCCCGAGTACTTCGTGGAGAAGCTCGCCCAGGCCATTGGCTTCGTGGCGGCCACGTTTTTTCCGCGCGAAGTCATTGTGCGGATGAGCGACTTCAAAACCAACGAATACGCCGACCTGCTGGGCGGCCGGCAGTTTGAGCCCCACGAGGAAAACCCCATGCTGGGCTTTCGCGGGGCCTCGCGCTACTACAGCCCACAGTACCGCGAGGGGTTCCGGCTGGAATGCGCGGCCCTGCGCCGGGTGCGCCACGACATGGGCCTGACCAACGTGAAAGCCATGGTGCCCTTCTGCCGCACCGTGGCCGAGGGCCGGCAGGTGGTGGCCCTGATGGAAGCGTTTGGCCTGAAGCAGGGCGAGGAAGGGCTGGAAATATACGTAATGGCCGAAATCCCGAGCAACGTCATCCTGGCCAAAGAATTCGCTGAAGTATTCGACGGCTTTTCCATCGGCTCCAACGACCTGACCCAGCTGGCGCTCGGCATCGACCGGGACTCGGCCATTATCAGCCATTTGTTTGATGAGCGCAACGAGGCCGTGACGCAGCTCATGGCGCAGGTCATCGGCGCGGCCCGGGCCAGCGGCCGGCCTATTGGCCTCTGCGGCCAGGCCCCGAGCGACTACCCCGAGTTTGCTCGCTTCCTGGTCGAGCAGGGCATCAACAGCATCTCCTTCGCCCCCGACGCGCTGCTGCAAGGCCTAGCCAACATGGTGGCGGCCGAAGCGGCCGGGCCCGCTGCGCCAACTGCGCAGGCAGCAGTCGGCTAGCGGCTGCTTACCAGCCCATTAATAAGCCTGATTCGCATCGCTCCTTAACCCACCTTTTGAAACTCCTGCCCCGTGTTCAAAAGCCCTTTCCTTGCCGAAACCGGTGCCATCGCGCAGTTTACCGGGCGGTTTTTCCGCGAGGGATTCCGACCGCGCTACGAAGTGCGGGAGTTTCTGTACCAGTGCTTCGTGGTGGGCTACCAGTCGCTACCGATGGTGAGCATTACGGGCTTCATCATGGGCCTCGTGCTCACGCTGCAAAGCCGGCCCACTATGGCCAAGTTCGGGGCCGAGTCCTGGATTCCGACCATGGTCGGGCTGACCATTATCCGGGAGATGGGGCCGATTATCACGGCGCTGATTTTTGCGGGTAAAATCGGCTCCAGCATCGGGGCCGAGCTGGGCTCAATGCGCGTGACGGAGCAGATTGACGCCATGGAAGTATCGGGCACCAATCCGTTTAAGTACCTGGTGGTGACGCGGGTGCTGGCTACCACGCTCATGCTGCCCCTGCTCACGGTGCTGGCCGATGCCATTGGCCTCTACGCCTCCTACGTGGGCATCAACACCAGAGGCATGACGACGCTGGCACTCTTCATCAATACCGTGCTCGCCGGCCTGACCTTCGCCGACGTGCTGCCGGCCTTCTTCAAAACCTTCTTCTTCGGCTTTGCCGTGGGCCTGGTGGGCTGCTACAAGGGCTACTACGCCGCCAAAGGCACGGCCGGGGTGGGCGTGGCCGCCAACTCGGCCGTAGTGATATCCTCGCTGCTCATCTTCATCATCGACCTGCTGGCCGTGCAGATTACTGAGCTGCTGAGCTTTAATTAGAAAACATCATGCGGAGCGAAGTCGAAGCATGACGGTTCTTTTATTCTGCTCTTGAACTACTTACCATCCGCGCCAACCAACCCCATGAAATCCCTCACCGAATCGGCATTGACCCCTGCCCCGGCCGGCCCCGCCGAGGTGGTGCTCACGCTGGAGCACATCACCAAATCGTTTGGCGACAACCATGTATTGCAGGACTTTTCGCTGGACCTGCACCGGGGCGAAAACGTGGTGGTGCTGGGCAAGTCGGGCTCGGGCAAGTCGGTGCTCGTCAAGTGCATCATCGGGCTGATGCTACCCGATGCCGGCCGCATCACGGTGCTGGGGCAGGACATCAGCACCCTCGACCACGAGGCCATGGACCAGCTGCGGGCCAAGCTGGGCTTCCTTTTCCAGAGCAACGCCCTCTACGACTCGATGACGGTGCGCGAGAACCTGCTGTTTCCGTTGCGCCGGCAGTGGCTGGACGACCGCCGGGGCGAGGAAAAGGAATTGGTGCGGCAGGCCCTGGAAGACGTAGGCCTCGCCGACACCGCCGAGAAGATGCCGGCCGAGCTGTCGGGTGGGCAGCGCAAGCGCATCGCGCTGGCCCGCACCCTTATTCTGCAGCCCGAAATCATTCTCTATGACGAGCCCACCACCGGCCTCGACCCCATCACGGCGCGCGAAATCAGTGCCCTCATCCGGCAGGTGCAGCAGAAATACCAGACGGCGGCCTTCATCATCTCCCATGATATGGACAGCGTGCGCCTCGTGGCCGACCGGGTGGCCATGCTGGCCGACGGCCGCTGCTACGCCCAGGGCACCTACCAGGAGCTGGCCAAGCACGAAGACCCGCGGGTTAACGAGTTTTTTATCTGATGGCGAGCTGACTTCGACCAGATAAGAACGGTCATGCTGAGCTTGTCGAAGCAACGCTCAGCATGACGGCTTTCCCCTCCCAATCCAACGCATTCTTCCACTTAACCACTTTAATCCCATCATCATGCCCGACTCTTCCACCAGCAAGCAAGTGCGCCTCGGCCTGTTCGTCGTGGTGGGGGTGGGGTGCCTGCTTGCCGTGCTCTACCTGCTGGGCCGCCAGCAAAACCTGTTTCAGAGCAGCCTGCCGGTGCAGGCCGATTTTCGCAACGTGGCCGGCCTGCTGCCCGGCAACAACGTGCGGCTGGGCGGCATCACGGTGGGTACCGTGGAGGATATCAATATTATAAACGACACCACGGTGCGCGTGAACATGAGCCTGAACAAGGACGTGCAGCCCTTCGTGCGGCGCAACACGGTGGCCAGCATCGGCACCGACGGACTGGTGGGCAACACCATTATCAACCTCACGGCCGCTCCCGGCCCGGCCCCGGCCGTGCAGGCCGACGACCGGCTGCCTACGCAGGAAAAAACCAGCATCGACGCCATGCTGGCCACGCTCGACGTGTCTAACCAAAACCTGGTCGGCATCACCACCGGCCTGCGCCAGGTCACGAATAAGCTCAACGACAGTAAGGCGCTGTGGGAGCTGCTGAGCAACGAGCAGCTGCCGGCTGATGTGAGCCAGAGCGTGCGTAACGCGGCCGCCGCTTCGGCCCAACTCAACGCCGCCGCCACCGATGTGCACCAACTTACCAGCGGGGTGCGCCAGGGCCAGGGGCCCCTGGGCTACCTGCTCACCGACAAGGCGTTTGCTGGCCAGATTGGGCACGCCGCCCGGCAACTGGCCGGCACTTCCGATACGCTGGCCGCCACCCTCAGCGGCCTGCAGCGCCAGGTACAGCACGGTGGCGGCCTGCTGCAGGTGCTGCTCACCGACACCGCCGCCGCCCGGCACCTGCGCCAGACCATGGGCAACGCGGCCCAAAGCACCGTTAAGCTCAACCAGAGCATGACGGCCCTGCAGCACAACTTCCTGCTCCGCGGCTACTTCCGCCGCAAAGCGGCCTGCGAAAAGGCCCGCCGGGAACGCCTGGCCCGCGACAGCGCCCGCCTTGCTCATTAGAGCAAATTCAAGGTCCGTGTACACGATGTAGAGACGCAATATTTTACGTCTCGTCGTTGCTGATGTTATTAGTGTTGCGCAGTCAGGTATTCCGGGCGGCGCAGTTCCGGTCGTTCAACGACGAGACGCAAAATATTGCGTCTCTACATCGTGTACATAGACTCCGAAACCTCTCTAACAGAACATTCCTGTGCCCGGACACCATGACAACCCTGCCGGCTTCGGAGGCAACGCGGGCTTTTCAACCCTTCCCCCGGCCCACGGCGCCCCCCCACCCCAAGCCAGCGGGCCGAGCGGCGCTTTATGGCCGGGCCGGGCACCCGCCGGGGGGGAGCTGCGCTTTTTGTGGACGGTGCTGCGCGAGTTTCTGCGCGGGTTTCGGATGCTGCACTTTGTGGGGCCGTGCGTGCCGGTATTCGGCTCGGCTCACCGAAGACTCGCCGTTTTATGCCCTGGCCCGGCAGCTGGGCGCGGGCCTGAGCCGGCAGGGCTTCACGGTGCTCACCGGCGGCGGGCCGGGAATTATGGAGGCCGCCAACCGCGGGGCCCACGACGTGGGCGGGCTTTCGGTGGGCTGCAACATCGTGCTGCCGAAGGAGCAGCATCCCAACCCGTACCTGGACCACTGGCTGGCCTGCCGGCATTTTTGCGTGCGCAAGGTGCTGCTGGTCAAATACTCCTATGCCTTCGTGATTATGCCCGGCGGCATTGGCACGCTCGACGAGCTGTTTGAGGCCCTCACGCTCATCCAGACCCGAAAAATCCACAATTTCCCGATGGTAGTGGTCGGCCGCGACTATTGGCAGTCGTTGCGCGAGCTGCTCACCTACCTGGAGGCGCAGGGCATAGTAGCACCGGCCGATTTGCGGCTGCTCACCTACACCGATTCGGTGGAGGAAGCCCTGGCCCACATCGAGCAGTACGCCGTGGTTAAGTAGCAGCTGGCGGCCCGGCGGCGGCCCCGGCGCTGGTGGTGGCTGGGCGAATAAGGCGTTTTCCCGAGAAGCTATTTGAGTTGATAAAACGCTCATGCTGAACGGCTGGCGAATTGCTGAACAGTCTGATTAAATACCTTCGAACAGCACTTTCCGGTCCAGGTAGTCGGGCACTTCCACGTTGGGCCAGCCGTGGGCTTCGCGCAGGGTTTGGGCCAGGGCCTCGGCGGGCACAGGCTCGCCGTGCACGATGAACGTGCGCTTGGGCGGGGCCTGGAACTGGCCGAGCCAGCGCAGCAGCTCCGAGCGGTCGGCGTGGGCCGAGAAGCCCTGGAGCTGCTTCACCTGGCAGCGCACGGGCACCATTTCACCGAACATTTTGATTTCCGTTTCGCCGTTTTGCAGGCGGCGGCCCCGGGTGCCCTCGGCCTGGTAGCCCACGAGCAGCAGCGTATCCTGGGGCCGGGGCAGGCGGTTGAACAGGTGGTGAATAATGCGCCCGCCAGTAAGCATGCCGCTGGAGGAAACGATGATAGCCGGCCCGGTTTTCGCGTTCAGCCCCTTCGACTCGCGGGCTTCGGTAACAAAGCGCACGCCCGGAAAGTCGAACACGTTGCCGTGCCCGAGGCGATGGGCGGCCGGGTGGCGCGGGTACAGGTCCGACACCCGGATGCCCATCGGGCTGTCCACGTACACGGGCACTTGGGGCAGGCGGCCTTCGGCAATAAGCTTTTTGAGGTAGTAGAGCAGCGTTTGGGTGCGGCCCACGGCGAAGGCGGCAATGAGCAGTACGCCGCCCCGGGCCAAGGCCTCAGTCACCACCTGCACCAGCTCGGCCTCGGGGTCTTCGATGCGGGCGTCGCGGTCGCCGTAGGTAGATTCCACCAGCAGCACATCGGCGCTGGCAATGGACGTGGGGTCGAAGAGCACCGGGTTGTCGTAGCGGCCCAGGTCGCCGGAAAACACCAGCTTCTTACGCTGCTGCGCGCCCTGCACTTCCAGCTCCACAATGGCCGAGCCGAGGATGTGGCCGGCATCGCGGAAGGTGAGCGTGAGCAGGCCGCCGAGCAGGGCCACTGGGGCATCGTAGGCCACGGTTTCCACCAGCGGCAGCATGTGCTCCACGTCGGTCTGGGTATAGAGCGGCTCGGCGGGGTGGTGCTTGGAATAGCCTTTTTTATTGGCGTACGCGGCTTCTTCTTCCTGGAGCTTGGCCGAATCGAGAAGCATGATGCTGAGCAGGTCGGCGGTGGCCTCGGTGCACAGAATACGGCCCCGAAAGCCGTCGCGCACCAGCTTGGGCAGGTAGCCGCTGTGGTCGATGTGGGCGTGCGTGAGGATGACCAGCTCCACGTCGGCCGGCGTCAGTGGCAGGGGCTCGCGGTTGCGCAGGCGCAGCTCTTTAAGCCCCTGAAACAGGCCGCAGTCCACCATCAGCTGGTGCGGCCGGGTGGCGCGGTCGTCGAGCGTGACCAGGTATTTGGAGCCGGTGACGCAGTGCGCGGCCCCCAGAAATTGTAGGGTAACATCCATAAAATTAACAGAAGAGCCGGCCCGAATAAAGCCCGACACAAGAGTACCGAAATCCCCGCCCCGCCGCCTTGACGAAAGTCACCCCGAGGGCCTGACCTTG
Organism: Hymenobacter siberiensis; assembly: GCF_018967865.2. Classification (NCBI taxonomy): domain Bacteria; kingdom Pseudomonadati; phylum Bacteroidota; class Cytophagia; order Cytophagales; family Hymenobacteraceae; genus Hymenobacter; species Hymenobacter siberiensis. Next base: position 57,289 of record NZ_JAHLZY020000003.1, on the reverse strand, counting down.
GACAGGAAAGTGGCGGCCGCCTAGCCTTGTACTCCGCGAACCGGACTAACCGAGCGGGGTGTAGCTGCTGGTTTCTCGGTACGGGTTGGTTCTCGTTTTATAAAAGCAGCTCACAGGCGTTAAACCAGAAGCCAGCAACGAGAAACCGTAACCAAAGCCCCAGCCGCACCAGTCACTGCGCGACATCAGCTACCCCCCGGCCTCGGCCAGCTTACTTAGCAGCAAGGCGGCCATGGGGGCACCTTCGGGCAGACCCTGCTGCCGCCACAGCTCCGCGCCGTCGCGCAGCAGTACGAAGGCGGGCACGCCCCGGCCATCGAAGGCGTGTACCACGGCGGGATGGCTGCCCTCATCCACTTTCAGCACGTGAATAGCGGTACCGAGCTGGAGTTGCAAGCCTTTCAGCAGCTGATTGGTGGTGGTGCGGGCGAGGGGACTTTCCTGCCGGTTGCCGGGGCCCACGGTGGGCAGCAGCACGAGCAACATGGCCGCGTGGGCGGGCAACAACGGAACAATAGCAGAAGAAAACATGGGCCGAGGAAAAGTAAGCTGCACCTTAGTGCTACAGGATAACTGATGTTACGCAGCCGGGTCGTTCTACTGTTCGCCTCACCCCCTAGCCCCCTCTCCGAAAAAGAGAGGGGGACTACTACTAGTCCTATAATCTGATATAAATCACTGATTTTTAGATTTATAAATCAGAAATAGTTCCCCCTCTCCTTTTCGGAGAGGGGGCTAGGGGGTGATGCGAACGTGAGGAGCGAAGCTTGCTGCATAAAATCAGAGGGTAAGTAGCCGCAAAATTACCCGAGGATTCCGCTGGGCCGTATGATGGATATCAGGGAGCTGGGGTGACGTTTGTCAAGCCCGGTAGCATAAGCCCGCGCGTACCTGCCGCCCCCGGGCCTCCGCGCGGCTCATTTTGTAATTATGCCCATGCTTCCAGGTGCCTACACGGACGTGGTGGCCGAGTTACTATATACCCATTCTGAGGAGATGGCCGGCATTTACGACCTGGACCTGCGCTGGTTCACGCACGTAAACCCGGCCGGCGTACACCTGCTCGGCTATCCTTCGGAGGAAGCCCTGCTCGCCGACCCCAACCACTCGCTGCGCACGCCGCCCTGGACGCCAGAGCAGTGGCTGCGCCTGTGCGAAATTACCCGCCGCGAGGGCCACCACGAGCTCGAAGCCGACATTCGCCGCCATATCGGCGAGCCATTTCGGGCCTATGTCAAGCTGACGTATTTTGAGCTCAACGGCCGGGCCCTGTTTCTGGTCAACCTCACCGAGCACAGCCGGCTGCAACAGGCCGAGCGCGCCCTGGCCCACAGCGTGCGCCGCTTCGAGGCCGTGTTTACCAACGCCACGCTGGGCATCATCGTCTGCGACCAGCCGGGTCGCATGGTGTCGGTGAATGCGCGGGCCGGGCAGCTGTTCGGCTACTGCCCGACCGAGCTGCTGGGCCAGCAAATTGAAGTGCTGGTGCCCGATGCCGCCGGCCAGCACCACGCGCAGCTGCGCGCCTCCTACAACGCCGACCCGCAGGTGCGTAACATGGGCCACAACCGCCCGCTGGCCGGCCAGCGCCGCGACGGCTCCACTTTTCCCGTCGAGGCTAGCCTGAGCTACTTTTACCTCGACGAGGAGCTTTACGTGGTCGCCTACATCCTGGACCTCACCGCCAAGCAGGCCACCGAGCAGGAGCTGCACACCCAGCACCAGCGCGTGGCCCGCCTCAACGCCGAGCTGGAGCAAAAGGTCATCAACCGCACCAACGCCCTGATGCTCACGCTGGAGCAGCTAGAGAAGCGCGGCGACGAGCTGGCCCTGGCCCTGCAGGCCGAGCAGGAGCTAGGCGAGCTGAAATCGCGCTTCGTGAGCATGGCCTCGCACGAGTTCCGCACGCCCCTCACCGCCGTGCTCACCTCCGCCGATTTGATTGCCGAGTTTCCCGGCGGCCACCAGCAGGCCCAGCGCCTAAAGTACGTGGCCCACATCCGCACCTCGGTGCAGCACCTGAACACCATTCTGGAGGAATTCCTGTCGGTGGGCCGCATCGAGGAAGGCAAAATTGAGGCCCACCCCGGCAACCTGAACCTGACCAGCCTGGTGCACGACACGGTGGCCGACGTGCAAAGCCTGCTCAAAGCCGGCCAGGTCATCGACTGGCAGGTCGTGTGCCCCGTCCCGGTGTGGCTGGATGCGTCGCTGTTGCGCAAAATCCTGATGAATCTGCTCTCCAATTCCCTCAAGTACTCGGGCCAAAACTCGGTTATTACGGTGCGGGCCGGCTGCCAGCCCAAGCAGCTCACGATAACCGTGCAGGACCAGGGCGTGGGCATTTCGCAGGAAGACCAGGCGCACCTGTTCGAGCAGTTTTTTCGGGCTCCCAGCGTCGTCAGCGAGCCCGGCACCGGCCTGGGCCTCTACATCATCGCCAAATACGTGGAGCTGATGGGTGGCACCATCGACCTGCACAGCATCCTCGGCGAGGGCACGTTGGTCACCATCAGGCTGCCCCTCTCCACGCCCGATTATGGGCGGTGAGGCCACCCGTTGAACAAGCCCCAAAACCGTCCCTTCCACCCTTCACCTCCCCTTTCATGCTCACCATTCTACTCATTGAAGACCATCAAATCATCCGGGAAAACACGGCGCAGCTACTGGAGCTGGCCGGCTACACCATGCAAACGGCCGAAAACGGTGAGGTGGGCGTGCAGCTGGCCCTGCGCGACCGGCCCGACCTGGTTATCTGCGACATCATGATGCCTGTGCTCGACGGCTACGGGGTACTCCAGATTTTCAACCAGCACCCACAGCTCACCGGCATCCCGTTCATCTTCCTCACCGCCAAAACCGACCGGGCCGACCGCCGGCGCGGCATGGCCCTGGGGGCCGACGACTACCTGAGCAAACCCTTCGAAAAAGCAGATTTGCTCAGCGCCGTGAGCGGGCGGCTCAGCCGCTTTCAGCACCTGAAGCCGGAACCGAACCCCAACGACGAGCGCCTGCACCAGTTTCTGGACGAAGCACAGCAGACCGGCGACCTGGCCAGCCTCTCGCTGGACCGCAAGCCCCACCTGATTCGCAAAAAACAGGATATTTACCTCGAAGGCGACGAATCGACCCGGCTCTACTACGTGCAGAGCGGCCGGGTGAAAACCGTGAAAACTACCGATGCCGGCAAGGAGCTGATTGTGGGCCTCTACGGCCCCGGCGAATTTTTCGGCTACCTGCCGCTGTTGCAGCACACACCCCACTGCGACTCGGCTATTGCCGTGGACGAGGCCGAGCTGCTCTACATTCCGAAGGATGATTTCATGGCGCTGCTGCTGCGCAACCCCGACGTGGGCCAGCAGTTTGTGCGCCTGCTGGCCGGCCAGGTGAGCGGGCAGGCCGAGCAGCTGCTGGCCCTGGCCTACAGCTCCATCCGCCGGCGGGTGGCCGATACGCTGGTGCAGCTGCACGAGCAGCAGGCCGGCACCGAAGCCGCCGACGCGGGCATTCAGCTCACCCGCGACGACATGGCCGCCATGGTGGGCACCGCCCCCGAGTCGCTGAGCCGCACGCTGAACGAGTTCAAGCAAGCCGGCCTGATTGCGTTGAGCCCGAACACCATCCGGGTGCTGGAACCCGAAAAGCTGCGCCGGGCCCATTGGTAGGCCACGGCACCGCGCGGCGCGGGCGGCAGTTCCCACTTTCGTTGACAAAGCTCATCCTTTGGGGATGAGCTTTTGCATTTCCGGGGCCTGGTGGGGCCGGTACTTTTGATACAGCCAGCCCCGGAGCAGTCCGGGCGGTGTCAACTGAATTTTATTCGTTTTACCCCCCCCCCTCCACCATGTCAAAGCCCCCCATCAATCCCGATAGCAAACAACCCGTGCTGCCCCGCCAGTCAACGCGCAGCGCCAAAGGCATTCCGGCCGGCGAGGGCCTCTCGAAAGCCAGCGTGAAAACCATTCCCGACCTGGAGGCGCTGGCCGATACGCTGGACCTGAGCCAGGAGTACACCGACGGCCCCGACGAGCCCGGCGCCAACGCCCCCCTAACCCACCCCAACCGCAACCTCGACAAGCCCGACAACGACCACCAGCCCTACGCCTAGGCCCGTTTCGGGCGGGGTCCCGCAATTCCCATTCTCACCTTTTCCTTTTTTAATCATGGCTACTAAAGCGAAGAACGAACACCACCAGACGCAGGCCCAGGTGGCCAACGACGGCAGCGATGCCCCCACCGATGCCAACGTGCACGGCGCGGGCGTGCAGCAGCAAGGCGCGCAAAAGCTAACCAAAGCCGCAAGCAGCGAAGGCCACCACGGCGGCAACCACGGCAACGACGTGAACGACGATGGCCAGCCGGCCTACACCGCCAAAGGCAGCAGCAACAAAGGCACACAGCTCAGCGCCGAGCAGCGCAACAGCGGCGGCGGCTCCGACCAGGAGCGGAAGAATCAACCCAAGAACACCACGGCCTACAACACCGATAACACCGGGGGCAATGCTTCCCCCAGCTCCGCCAACGACGGCGGCAAAATCGGCGATGCCGACAACCCAATATAACCGGCCGCCCCGCAGCGTAGCAAAAGGCTTCTCAGCAACCGCCGGGGAGCCTTTTTTTGCGTATTGTCGTAGCTGGGTTGGTTCATTAGGCCGGACAGGGTTCGAAAGGGAGGATTAGGGAAGCAGCACGTAATCAGGCAGTAAGTAGTCGGTCATAAGTAATCGGTAGTCAGACAGAAGTCAATTGACTGATATTTAAATAGCTGAAATCTGACTACTTATTACTAACTACCTACTTAACCAACGAAAAGGTTGGTAAGGTGCGAAGCAGGACTGCGGAAACCCACGGGCCGCACCTGGCGGGCAGCCAGGCAATGCAAGACGCGGTGGGCCCCGGCCAAAACGCGGGGGCGGGCCGGCTGCCATGGCCCCCGGCCTGGCACAGCCAACGTGCATTTACCGGTATTCCCGACCCTCTGGGTGCGGGCGTGATGCCGGTCTGGTCAGGAAATGGGCCGCTTGTTTTGCCGGAACTGCAGGTCCCCGCTCAGGGCTTCCTGTGTGAGGATGGATTGGTGCACAATGCGGGCCTGCAGGCCGGTTTCATCGGCTTTGCGAAAAAATAGCTCGGCTACTTCCGTTTGCTGATTTTCGGTGAAGTGCATGCCCAGGTTGTGGAGCAGCATCTTGGTTTCTTCGAGCCCGCGCATGGCCTGGTAGAGCAGGCTTTCGACCGAGGCGGTGACTTCGCTGAGCAGAGAGCTGACCGTGTAGGCGTGGCCCGTGTGGCAGCGGTAGCGAATCAGATTTCCCTCAATTAGTTGGGTGAGGGCGCCGTGGCAGTCCGGGCAGGTGAAGGGCGTGAGCAGGCCCTTCTCAATGATGCCCAGCTCGAAGCCCCCGCCCTGCTTGGCAATGGTGAGCTCGATTTTGAGCAGGTCGAGCTGCTCGGCGGGCAGGTGCGGCCGGGGCGGGGCGGGTTCCCGCGTCAGCCGCACCAGCAAGGCCCCGAGTTCGGCCAGGGGAGTCACGTAATCGGCTTCGACGAACTGGAGCGCATTGGTCGGCATGGCCGGCTGCTCGGCGTCGTTCGGGTCCTGCACAATGGCTACCCCGCCCATGCGCTGCACGCTCCACAGGCCGGAGGTGCCGTCGTCGAGGTAGCCCGTGAGCACCACGCCCAGCACGCGGGGCCCAAACGTGTAGGCCGCCGAGCGAAACAACGCGTCGATGGACGGCCGGAAGCGGTTTTCCTTCGGTCCCCGCGTCACCAGCACCTTGTCGTCTTCGAGCAGCAGGTGGTGGTCGGGCGGAGCCACGTAGATGACGCCAAGCTCCACGGTTTCGCCATTCCGGGGGTGCCGGGCCTCCAGGGCCGACACGGAGCTGAGCAGCTGGGGCAGAATACTCGGCGAATCCGGGGCTACGTGCTGCACGATGAAAATGGGGGCCGGAAAGTCGGCCGGCAGGATTTTGGCCAGCGCCAGCAAGGCCGTGACGCCGCCAGCTGAGGCACCAATGACCACGATATCCCGGAAATGTGGCCGGGGTTTGCGGCGAATAGCAGTGTCCATGGGCTTCATTGTGTGGTGAGGGTGCCCGGCAGATTCAGTACAAGGGCTACGCGCACTGCCGCCGGGCCCGTTTTATCTGGCAATAATCATGTCTTTTAACGACCAGCCAATGGCTAGAACATCATTTCTGGACTGGTCATCAATCTTGTGCTTACACAACGCCGTCAACAATCGACTTGATACCAGCTGTGCCTCCGAGGCGTTCAAAAAGGATATTAGTCATGGCTAATAAGTCTAAAAGTGACGTCGGGCAGCCTGGAAATCGCTAAAACCGAATGAATATCAAACAACTGCCTTGCCTGGCTCAATTATTCAAACTTACGGGCGGTGGTTCCGGCATTGGTTGACAAAGCTCATGCCCCGGGGATAAGCTTTGTCAACCAATGCCGTTCGCGCCGGGGCGCTGCCGCCGCGTAGCGCGGGCGGCCATCGACAAAGCCCATGCCCCGGGGATGAGCTTTGGGAACTAACCAGTTGCTGGGCGCTCATTGCCGGCTGCTATTTATGCGCTGATAATCAGCTAAAAAATAGCAGCCGGCAACAAAAAAGCCGCCTCAACAGCAGTTGCGCAGCAACAGGTAAAGAGCAACTCCGGATTACGCTGGCGCGGTTAGCGTACGCCGCAGCAGCGCGTAGCCCAGCCCACTGGCGCAGACGGAGGCCACCAGCACCGCCAGCTTGGCCGTGTCGATATCGGGCGAGCGGGGGTCCAGGGCCAGCAAGGTGATGAAAATGGACATGGTGAAGCCAATGCCGGCCAGCACGCCCACGGCCCATATCTGCGACCAGCCCACGCCGGCCGGCAGCTTGGCCCACCCCAAACGCACCGTGAGCCAGCACACGGCCCCAACGCCCAGGGGCTTGCCCACCAGCAGCCCCACCACAATGCCCAGGCCCAGCGGCGAGAGCAGCCCGCGCACGGCCGCCGGTGCAATTACCAGGCTGCTATTGGCGAAGGCAAACAGGGGGATGACCACGAAGGCGACCACAACGTAGAGCTGGTCCTCCAGGCGTTGGGCCGGCGAGCTGCTGCTGCGGCCCAGCGCCTCCAGCTCCGCCCCGATGCCGTGCGGGTCGGCGCTTTTGTGTTGCGTTCGGTCCTGCAGCCGGCCTAGCTGCCGGTGCAGCCGCTCCAGCATTTCGGGGCGCGGGCAGGCGTCGCGGAAGGGAATGGCCACCGCCAGCAGCACCCCGGCCAGCGTGGTATGAATGCCCGATTCGAGCATGAAGTACGTGAGCAGCAGCCCCAGCGGCAGGTAGGCCCACAAACTACTTACGCGCAGGTAGTTGAAAGCCAGCAGCAAAGCCCAGGTACCGATGGCAAGGTACAGGTAGTTCAGGTACAGGGTTTTGGTGTAGAAACCGGCAATAATGGCCATGGCCCCCATATCATCGACCACAGCCAGGGCTGTGAGAAACACCTTGAGGCCCAGCGGTACGCGCGGCCCCAATAGCTGCAGCACGGCCAGCGCAAAGGCAATGTCGGTGGCCATGGGAATGCCCCAGCCGCTGGCCGTAGGCGTGCCGTGGTTGAAGAGTGTGAAGAGCAGCGCCGGCACCACCATGCCCCCCAGCGCCCCGGCCAGCGGCAGGGCCGCCTGGTGCAGCGTGGCGAGCCCGCCCCCCAGCACTTCACGCTTGATTTCCAGGCCGACCATCAGAAAAAACAGGGTCATCAGCCCATCGTTTATCCAGTCCAGCAGCGAGTGGTCGAGCACAAGATGGTGCACCGTAATGCGCAGGTGCTGGTGCCACACCGCCGGGAAGTGCTGGCCCAGCCCCCAGCTGATGTTGGCCAGCACCAGGGCCAGCACCGCGCTGGCCAGCAGCAACAGGCAGCTGGCCGCCTTGAGATGGAAGAACTGGGCGAAAGGCCGCACCAGGGGGCGCATGAATCGGACAATGGCCATGGCGGTAGGGTGAAGGAGTACGAGCCGTCGGCCTGTTGGCCGGGCAGGCGAAACAGGCCGTGCTCAGGTAGCACGACGAGATAATAACGCGACACTTTTATCCTTAAGTTGCAGCATCACATCACTCCCACGCCGCCGAATGATGAGCTTCTGGATTTCCACCACCCAGAACACCACGCTGGCCACGGCCACCGTGATGCCCAGCTCGGCCACGGTGAGCGGCTGGGTGCTGAACAGCTCGTTGCAGAAGGGTACGTACAAGATAGTGAGGTGCAGGCCCACGGTGAGCACCACCGACCCCAGCATGGCCTTGTTGGAAAACAGACCGAGGGTGAAAATGGACTCGCGCCGCGAGCGAATGACCAGCGCCATGCCCAGCTGGCTGAAGCAGAGCACGGTGAAGGCCATCGTTTGCCAGTGCGGCAGGCCCCGGTGAATGGACCAGGCCTGCATGCCGATGGTGAGGCCGCCCACCAGCAGCCCGATACCCAGAATAAACCAGCCCAGGCCATCGGAGAAAATAGTCTGGCGCGGGTCGATGGGCGGGCGCTGCATGCTGTTCTTTTCCGACGGCTCGTAGGCCAGGGCCAGGCCGGGCAGGCCGTCGGTTATCAGGTTAATCCACAGAATGTGAATGGCCAGCAACGGCACGGGCAAGCCGAAAAACGGCGCGCAGAACAGGGCAATGATTTCCCCCGCGCTGCCGGCCAGAATGTAGCGGATGAACTTGAGGATGTTGGCGTAGATGCGCCGCCCGTGCCGCACCGCCTCCACGATGGTCGCAAAGTCGTCGTCGAGCAGAATCATGGCTGCCGCCTCCTTGGCCACCTCCGTGCCGTGCAGGCCCATGGCAATGCCGATATCGGCGTTTTTGAGGGCCGGGGCGTCGTTCACGCCGTCGCCGGTCATGGCCACGAACTGGTGCCGGGCCTGCAGCGCACCGATGATGCGGAGCTTCTGCGCCGGGTCGACACGGGCGTACACCCGCACTTTTTCCACCAGGGCGGCAAAGGCGGGCTCATCCAGCGCCGCCAGCTCGGGGCCGGTGAGCACCAGCTCTTCATCGGAAGAAATGATGCCCAGCTGCTCGGCAATGGCCTTGGCCGTGAGCTTGTGGTCGCCGGTAATCATGACGGCAATAATGCCGGCCGTTTTGCACTCGGCCACGGCCTGGCGGGCTTCCTCGCGGGGCGGGTCCATCAGGCTGGCGAAGCCGAGGAAGGTGAGGCCGGTTTCCACGGCGGCCGGGGCGAGGTCGACGGGCATTACGGGTAGTACTTTGGCCCCGTAGGCCAGCACCCGGTAGCCCTGGGCGGCCATTTCGTCCACGCGCCGGGTGAGGTCGATAATACTGGCCTGCTGGCTGCCGGCTAGCTGCTTGTACAGCGCCCCCGCCGCGCCTTTGGTAAGCACCAGCACGCCCGCCGGGGTTTGGTGCAGCGTGGTCATGCACCGGCGCTCCGAGTCGAAGGGCAGCTCGGCCAGGCGCGGAAACTGCTGCTCCAGCGCCGGGCGGGTATAGTCATGGGCGGCGGCATACCGGGCCAGGGCGACTTCGGTCGAGTCACCCAGCCATTGGTTTTCGGGGTCGCAGGTAGCATCGGTGTTCAGGGCCAGGGCCGTGAGCAGGGCGTTGCGGTCGGCCAGGCCGGGCAGGGTCACGGCGGGCACTTCGTAGAGGTGCTGCACCGTCATCTGGTTCAGGGTGAGGGTGCCGGTTTTATCGGTGCAGATGTAGGTGACCGAGCCCAGCGTTTCCACGGCCGGCAGCTTGCGGATGAGGGCGTGGCTCTGCATGAGCCGGCCCGCGCCCAGCGCCAGCGACACGGTAACCAGCGCCGGCAACGCCTCGGGCAGGGCCGCGATGGCCAGCGAGATGGACACCAGCAGCAGGTTTTCCCAAGGCTCGCCCCGCAGCCAGCCCACGCCAAAAAACAGCCCGCCCACCACCAGCGCCGCCACCGACAGGCGCTTGCCCAGCGTGCCCAGCCGCTTTTGCAGCGGCGTCACCACTTCGGCGGTCTGAATGAGGGCGGCAATCTTGCCCAGCTCGGTGCCCATGCCGGTGCCCACCACGTAGGCCGTGGCCCGGCCGTTGGTCACAGCCGTGCCCTTGTAGCCCAGGTTCAACCGGTCGCCGAGGGGGTAGTCGCCGGGCGGCAGCGCATCGGGCGTTTTCTCCACGTCACCGGATTCGCCGGTCAGCGACGACTCGTCCACTTTCAGGGCGTGGGTTTCCAGGAAGCGCACATCGGCCGGAATCACGTTGCCGGCTTCGAGCAGCACCACATCGCCGGGCACCAGGTCGGCGGTGAGCACTTGCTGCGGCTGGCCGTCGCGCAGCACCTGGGCGTGGCTGGCGGCCATCTTTTGCAGGGCCTCCATGGCCTTATCGGCCCGGTATTCCTGCACAAACCCGATGACGGCGTTCAGCACCACAATGGCCAGAATGACGTAGGCCGACTTGGCTTCGCCGATGAGCACCGACACCCCGGCGGCGGCCAGCAGCACCAGAATCATCACGTCGGCCAGCTGGTGCAGCACCAGCTGCCAAAGCGTTTTCTGCTTGGTGTCGGCCAGCCGGTTGGGACCGTACTCGGCCAGGCGCTGCCCGGCCGTGGTCGCGTCGAGGCCGGCCGGCGAGGTAGTCAGCGCGGCAGCCACGTCGGTCACGGGGGTCAGGCAGTAGTCCATAGGAAGATGTTAAGTTGAATTTGCCCGAATGCCCGCCGGGGCGCGAAGCGGAAGCCGCGCGAGGCAAAAAGGAAGCCGTGCCCGGCACCCGTATGCTCCGGTCCGACTGCCCCAGGCGGTCGGACCGGAGCATACGGGTGCCGGGCACAAGAATTTAATTAACAAGACTGTGCCTCATTATCACCCAGGCTTCGTTGCCGGGCCCTGGCGGCCTGGCGGGTTAGTTCTTCTACGTGCAGCGTCAGGCAATGGTGGGGAGCACCAGCACCGGCACCGGGCTGTGCAGCAGTACTTCAGCCGTCACGCTTTGGTGAAACAGCTGCCCCCAGAAGCTGCGGGGCCGCGCCAGCAGCACCACCAGGTCTGTGTCGCCGGCCTGGGCAGCGTGCAGAATGCCGTCGGCCGGGCGGGCCGCCGCCACGCGCCGGAAGCGCATCGGCACCGGCAAATCAACGCCCAGCCCGGTGCGCCGCACCGACGCCATTACCTCGTCCTCCGAAATATCGGCGGCGGCATCAGGTGCTACGTGCAGCACCGTCAGCTCCACGCCCAAGGTGCGCGACAGGTAGCGCATAACCCCGGCGTGCGGGCCGATGGTGAAGTCCTCCCCATCGACGGCCAGCAGCACACGCCGGGGCAAGGTGCTGCTGGCCAGTGTGTGCGGCACAATGAGCATGGGGTACAGTGCCGTGCGCAGCAGGTCGAGCGCGGTGGTTTGCACCAGCTCGTCGGGCGTGGCCGAATAGTCGGGCCGGCCCAGCACCACCAGCAGCGGATGGTGCCGGCTCACGGCATCGGCTACGGCAAAGGCCACGCGGCCGTGCCCAATTTCGGTCACTACCGGCACGGCCAGGTCATCGGTTACCCGGCTCAGGGCCATTGCCGTAGCCTGCTTGCTCAGGTCGGACAGCTCGCCGGTGAACATCTCCGGGTCGAGAATGGAGTCGCGGCGCACGTGCAGCAGCACCAGCCGGGCCCCAAGCGGCCGGGCCAGGTTGGTGGCGTAGTCGAACGCCTTGTTGGCGGCCCGAAAAAAGTCGGTGAGAATCAACAGGGAAGGCGTCATGGGGCGGTGCTTGGGGCGGAGGTAACAGCACTGGCAAAGAACCGGGCAGCGGGCGGCAAACGGCATGCGCAAGGTCAGGCCCCGGGAATGACTTTTATCAAGGAGCCGGCTGCGCGCGCGGCGTATTCTTGTATTTCCACCGCTTTGCGAAATTCCCTGAGCACGGCTGCCGGCGCGCCACTCCTCACCCGACAATTTGTACCCAACATCCTTTTCTTCAACACAATCCCATGACCATCACCGTTTTCAGCGCCTACCCCTTCGAGCGCCCCTACCTCACCACCGCCGCGCAGGGCCATCACACCTTCCATTTCCTGGACGCGGCCCTGACCCTGGAAACCGCTGCCCAGGCCGCCGGCAGCACCGCCGTGGCCATATTCGTAAACGACGATGCCTCCGCGCCAGTGCTCGAAAAACTCCGGGCGCTGGGCGTGCGCTACCTGCTGGTGCGCGCCGCCGGCCACGACAACGTGGACCTGCCCGCCGCCCACCGGCTGGGCCTGCGCGTGGCCAACGTGCCGCACTACTCCCCTTTCGCCATTGCCGAGCACACCCTGGCCCTCATGCTGGCCCTGAACCGCCACCTGCGCCAGGCCGATGCCCAGGTGCGCCGCGCCGACTTCCGGCTCGACAACCTCGTGGGCTTCGATTTGCACGGCAAAACGGTGGGTATCATCGGCTGCGGCACCATCGGCGGCACGTTGGCGGGCCTGCTGCACGGCTTCGGCTGCCGATTGCTGGGCTACGACATCCAGCCCGATGCGGAGCTGACCCGGCGCTACGGCCTGGAATACGTGTCGCTGAACGAGCTGTGCGCGCAGGCCGATGTCATCACCCTACACGCCCCGCTCACGCCCGTCACCCGGCACCTAATGAACGCGGCGCAGCTGGCCCGCACCAAGCGCGGCGTTATGCTCATCAACACGGGTCGGGGCGCGCTGCTGGACACGGAGGCCGCCCTTAAGGTGCTGGAATCGGGCCAGCTGGGCTACCTGGGGCTCGATGTGTACGAGCACGAAAAAGGCCTGTTTTTCAACGACCATTCCCGGCAGCCCCTCCAGGATGCGCTGCTGGTGCGGCTGCTGGCCCACCCCAACGTGCTGATAACCGGCCACCAGGGCTTCCTGACCCACGACGCGCTGACTAACATCGCCACCACCTCCATCGAAAGCCTGGACTGCTGGCTAGCCGGGCAGCCCACACCCAACGAGCTGGTCCCGCCCCCACCAATGGCAATACCGGCCTGATAACAAGCAGGGAAAGCCCCTGTAATTATCCTTGTGCCTGAACAGCAAAACGTCATGCAGAATGCGCTGCATGATGTTTTTTTTTGCGCGGCTCACCAACTGGGGGCCCCGCTTTTGCTTTCAGAGTCAGTTTATATTCAGCGAGTTGCTCCTTTCGCCAGCTTATCCAGCGCGGCCAGGAACTCGGGCGTGTCGTACTCGGCCATGCCGTCGTGGCGAGCCGCTACCTGCCCATCGGGGCCAAGGATGACGGTGGAGGGGATGGAGTTGGAATCGAACGGCGCGGGCAGGTCGCCGGTGCGCATGTACACGGGAAAGGTGTAGCCCTGGGCCTTCACGAACTTCTGGGCCTTGGCCACGTCATCATCGAGCGAGAGCATCACGAAGGCCACTTTGGAGTGGTCCACCTTCTTATAGAGGGCCTCGATGCCGGGCATTTCGGCACGGCAAGGCGGGCACCAGCTGGCCCAGAGGTTCACGAACACCACTTTGCCTTTCAGGTCGCTCAGATTCAAGGCTTTGCCGTCGAGGGTGGTCATGGGCAGGTTGTGGGGGTAGGCGCTGCCGCCGGTGAGCACCACCGGCATTTCGTTGGCGGGCGCGACGGGCACGTCGGCTTTCATAAGGCCGGTAGCCAGCAGGCCGCGCTGCAGGCCACCAAGCACGATGGGCCGCAGGGGCGAAAGCATGACGAGGGCAAACAGGGCCAACGGGAGCCAGGAGGTGAGGGTTTTTCGATTCATGGTTGGAAAATTGAAATAGTTCGAAAGCTCCTCGAGGGCGTAGGTTCCGGGAAGGAAATTATTGAACATGGTGAACTTATTGGGGGCTTACGATTGTACGCATGATAAGTTGTTCATATATTTGCAATCCAAATGACACTTCTCGCTTCCCCTGCTGCCATTGATATGGGCCTCTCCATCGAGAAGATGGAGAAAGTGGCCTTCATTCTCAAAACCACGGCCCACCCTACGCGCATCGCCATCGTGCAGCTGCTGGCCGCGCAGGAAAGCCTGTCGGTCACAGAAATCAGCGACAAGCTGAGCGTGGAGCAGAGCCTGCTCTCGCACCACCTCTCGGGCATGAAGCTCAAGGGCATTCTGAGCAGCACCCGCGAGGGCAAGAACATTTACTACTCGCTGAAAATGCGGGAGGTGATTGACGTGATTCAGTGCCTGGCCGGCTGCACCTTTTTGTAAGGAACCGGCGCTTTTTTTGCCGCAACACATGAACAACCTTTCATAAATTCATACGTAAAACACGCATGCTTCACTACCTCGGTTATTTCGCCGCCATCTTTATCGGCCTCTCGCTCGGCATCATGGGCGGCGGGGGCTCCATTCTCACGGTGCCCGTGCTGGTGTACCTGATGGGCGTGAGCCCGGTGCTGAGTACGGCGTATTCGCTGTTTGTAGTAGGCAGCACCTCGGTGGTGGGCGCCTGGGGCTATTTCCGCAAGGGGCTGGTGTCGCTGAAAACGGCCGTGGTGTTTCTGATTCCCTCGCTGGCCTCGGTGTTCTTGGTGCGCAAGGTGCTGATGCCGGCCATCCCGCACGAGCTGTTCACGGTGGGCAACATCCTCTTTACCAAGGATTTGCTAGTACTGGTGGCCTTTGCGGTACTCATGGTCGGCGCGGCCGTTTCCATGATTCGCAGCAAGCAGGCCGAAGTGGTGCTGGGCGAGGAGCTGCACCAGAAGCACGCGTTCAACTACCTGCTCATTCTGGGCATTGGCCTGGTGGTGGGTCTGCTCACGGGTTTTGTGGGCGCGGGGGGCGGCTTCCTCATCATTCCGGCCCTGGTGCTGGGCGCACGCCTGCCCATGAAGCTGGCCGTGGGCACCTCCCTGGCCATTATTGCCCTCAACTCGCTCATCGGCTTCAGCGGCGATTTGAGCGCGGGCACGCCCATTGCGTGGCCCTTTATCCTTGGTTTTCTGGCCTTTGCCCTCGGCGGCATCGTGCTGGGCACCTACCTGGCCCGCTTCATTCCAGGGGCCAAGCTCAAGCCCGCTTTCGGCTGGTTCACGCTGGCCATGGGCACGTTTATTCTCACCAAGGAGCTACTGTTTCATCACGCTTAACAAACTGTTTTTCAACATTCTCTCACCCGTTTCTCATCGAATACCATGAAAATCGAGCAATTTGAAGACAAGGGCCTCGCCCATTATTCCTACGCCATCCTCAGTGATTGCGCCCGCGAAATCGTGTTGGTGGACCCCGCCCGCGACCCGCAGCAATACTACGATTTCGCGAAGCAGCACGACGCCAAAATCGTGTGCGTGCTCGAAACCCACCCCCACGCCGACTTCGTGTCATCGCACTTGGAAATCGCGCAGCAAACCGGCGCCGTTATTCGCGTCAGCAAGCTACTGGGAGCCGAATACGCCCACGAGGCGTTTGACGAGGGCGACTCGTTCATGGTGGGCAAGCTCACCTTCCGAGCCCTGAATACGCCCGGCCACTCACCCGATTCGGTGAGCACCGTGCTCAGCCGCGAGGGCAAAGACGTGGCCGTGTTCACGGGCGACACGCTGCTCATCGGCGACGTGGGGCGGCCCGACCTGCGCGAAAAGGCCGGCAACATGACCGCCAAGCGCGAGGAGCTGGCCAAGCAGATGTACCACAGCACCCGCGAGAAGCTAATGACACTGGCCGACGACGTGCTGGTGTACCCCGCCCACGGCGCGGGCTCGCTCTGCAGCAAGGCCACCAACTCGGCCAACAGCAGCACCATCGGGGCCGAAAAGACCGGCAACTACGCCCTGCGTCCTCAGTCGGAGGAGGACTTCGTGAAGGAGCTGCTGGCCGACCAGCCCTTCATTCCCAAATACTTCGGCTACGACGTGGACCTGAACAAGGCCGGCGCGCCCGACTTCGCCCCGAGCATCGCCAAGGTACCCCGCCTGGATGCCGATGCGCCGCTGGCAGCCGGGGTAGTGGTAGTGGATACCCGGCCCGAAGCCGAGTTCAAAAAAGGCCACGCGGCCGGGGCCATCAACATTCAGCAGGGCGGCAAGTTCGAAACCTGGCTGGGCTCCATTGTGGGGCCGCAGGAGTCGTTCTACCTGCTAGCAGCCGACGAGGCCACGCTGACGGACCTGATTCAGAAAACGGCCAAAATCGGCTACGAGCCGCTGATTAAAGGCGCGCTGGTGGGCACGTCTTCTACCCAGGAGACCATGCCCGAAATCGACGTAGAGGCCTTCCGCCAGCACCCCGAGAACTACACCATTGTGGACATCCGCAATGCCTCGGAGGTGAAAGCGGAGCCGCTGTTTGCCGGGGCCCTCAACCTGCCCCTGCCCGAGCTGCGCGAGCGGGTGGGCGAGATTCCGGCCGGCAAGCCCGTGGTGGTGCATTGCGCCGGCGGCTACCGCTCGGCAGCCGGCAGCAGCATTGTGGCCCCGGCCCTGCCCGGCACCACGGTGCTCGACCTAGGCGAGGCCGTGGAGTCCTTCCAGACGGCTGGTGCCGCCCACTAACGAGTCGGTAGACCGTCATGCTGAGCATGTGGCGCATCAAGCCAGGGTGCGCCGCGGTAGAGATGCTTCGACTGCGCTCCGCTTCGCTCAGCATGACGGTCAATTTTCTTTCATTTCACTCACCCCTCGCCTGCTATGTTTGGTTTCAATAAATCTGCGGACTCCGCTTTCCAAAACCTCACCCCCGCAAAGTTTGCCGAGGGCCTGCGCCAGCCCGACGCGGTGCTCGTGGATGTGCGCCGCCCCGAAGAGTTTGCCCAGGGCCATTTGCCCGGGGCGGTGAACATCGAAGTCACCGCGCCCGACTTTGCCCAGCGCGTGGCCAGCCTCGACAAAGAAGCGCCCACCTACGTGTATTGCCGCAGCGGTGCCCGCTCCGCCAGCGCGGCCGGGCAGCTCACCCAGGCCGGTTTTGCCAATGTGAGCAACCTGCTCGGCGGCGTGCTCGACTGGACCGAGCCGCTGACGACTAAATAGTCGCTCCCCTTTGTTTTTCTCAGCGTCCGGCTCCAAACCGGGCCGGACGCGCTATTTCAATTCGAATTTTATGCTTGAACTTTTGCAAAAGCCCTGGCCCTGGTACGTGGCCGGGCCCCTGATTGGCCTGACTGTGCCGGCCCTGCTGCTCATCGGCAACAAGGCCCTGGGCATCAGCTCCTCGCTGCGCCATGTGTGCGCAGCCTGCGTGCCGGCCGGCATTCCCTTTCTCACCTACAACTGGCGGGCCGAAATCTGGAACCTGGTGTTCGTGTTGGGCGTGGCCCTGGGCGGCTTTATCGGCTACCGGGTGATGGGGCACCCCGACGTGGTGGGCATCTCGCCCGAAACCGTGCACGACCTCAAGACCCAGCTGCACCTCACCGATTTTTCGGGCCTGCTCCCCCGCGAGCTGTTTTCGCTTGATAACCTAGCCAACTGGAAAGGCTGGTTCTTTCTGGTATTCGGGGGCTTTCTGGTGGGCTTCGGCACGCGCTACGCCGGGGGCTGCACCTCGGGCCATGCCATTTCGGGCCTCTCGAATTTGCAGTGGGTGTCGCTGGTGGCCGTTATCGGCTTTTTCGCCGGCGGCTTGCTGATGACCTGGGTGGTTTACCCGAAGCTGTTTTAATTGCCGACCATGACGCACGCCGCCGATTTCTGGGATGCCCGCTACGAGGCCGAGGCCTATGCCTACGGCACCGAACCCAACGCCTACTTCCGCCGACAGCTCGACACGCTGCCACCCGGCCGCCTGCTACTACTGGCCGAGGGCGAAGGCCGCAACGCCGTGTACGCCGCCCGCAAGGGCTGGCAGGTCACGGCCGTGGACTTTAGCGACGAGGCCCGCGCCAAGGCCCAGCGCCTGGCCGCCAGCCATGGCGTGCGCCTCGACTACCGCGTGGAGGACCTGATGGACCTGGCCTGGCAGCAGCCAGCCGGCTACGATGCCATCGGGCTGATTTACGCCCATTTTCCGCCCACTGGGCGGCAAGCAGTGCACACCGCCGCCGTGGCCAGCCTGGCCCCCGGCGGGCACCTACTGCTGGAGGCCTTCAATCCCCGGCAGCTCGGCCTCTCGTCGGGCGGCCCGCGCGAGGCCGAGCTGCTCTACGAGCCGGCCCAGCTGGCCGCCGATTTCGCCGGCCTGACGCTGCTGGAAAACTACGAAGCCACGGTGGTGCTGCGCGAAGGCAGCTTCCACGCCGGCCCGGCCCAGGTGGTGCGCCTGCTGGCCCAGCGCCCCACCCTTGCTACCTCATCCACTGAACTCACTTACTCGATATGAAATACTTTAAATACCTGGTGCTGGGCACCTTGTTCGGCATCATCCTCACCAAAAGCGAAGTCATCAGCTGGTTCCGGATTCAGGAGATGTTCCGCTTTCAGGCCTTCCATATGTACGGCGTCATCGGCTCGGCCGTCGTGGTGGGCATGATTTCGATTCAGCTCATCAAGCGCAACCGACTGAAAAGCATCGACGGCGAGCCCATTGTGCTCGCCGACAAGAAATTCAACCACGGCATCTGGATTGGCGGCTTCATCTTCGGCTTGGGCTGGGCCATTACCGGCGCCTGCCCCGGCCCCCTGTTTGCCCAGCTGGGCAGCGGCGTGGGCGCGGCGGCCGTGATGATTGTGGCGGCCCTGGCCGGCACCTGGACCTATAGCGCCCTGCGCGAAAAGCTGCCTTACTAACGTATCCTCCTCACTAAACTGACCATGAAACCCTCGGAAGAACGGGTGCAACAGCTGCCCCACCTGGTGCGCCTGCTGATGCTGCTGACGGCGGCCGTGGTGCTGGTTCTAGTGGTGGTGCTCACCAAGCTCTATGGGCCGCCGGCCGCGTCCACGCCCGTGGTGGTAGAGGACGAGGCCACGCAGGGCCCGCCGCCGGCCGGCAGCTACCACCGCCCCGCTACCGCGGCCCCCGATACGGCCCTGATTCCGCGCACGGCCGCCGGCCGCCAGATTCGCTACGGCCGCGAGCTGATTGCTAATACGGCGCAGTACCTGGGGCCGCAGGGCACAGTAGTTCATCTCACCAACGGCATGAACTGCCAGAACTGCCACCTGCAGGCGGGTACCCAGGGCTTCGCTAACAACTACCTGGCCGTGGCGGCCACCTACCCCAAGCTCCGCGCCCGCTCGGGCCAAGTGGAGAGCATCGATAAGCGCGTGAACGACTGCCTGGAGCGCAGCCTCAACGGGCGGGCGCTGGCCGACAGCAGCCGCGAGATGCGCGCCATTGTGGCCTACGTTAAGTGGCTGGGTCAGGACATTCCTAAAGGAAAAAAGGTGTACGGCACGGGCTTCCTCAAGCTGGCCTACCTCGACCGAGCTACCGACCCGGTGATTGGCAAAGCCGTGTTCGCCAGCAAGTGCCAGAGCTGCCACGGAACCACTGGCCAGGGCCAGCCGCTGGCCGACGGCTGCGGCTACCAGTACCCGCCGCTGTGGGGGCCGCACAGCTACAACGACGGCGCGGGCCTGTTCCGGGTCACCAACCTAGCCAAGTATGTGAAAGCGGTCATGCCCTACGGCGCCACCTTCGACCACCCGCAGCTCACCAACAAGCAGGCCTGGGACGTGGCGGCTTTCGTGAACTCGCAGCCCCGCCCGCACCTGAAAACCATGCACGACTGGCCCGACATCAGCAAGAAGCCGGTGGACCATCCCTTCGGGCCCTACGCCGATGCGTTTTCGGTACAGCAGCACAAATTCGGACCGTGGCAGCCCATTGAGGCCGCCCACCCCGGCAAAAGCAACTAATTCCCGCTAATGAATTTTCTCTTACGTCTCCGCGTGGCCGCTCTGTTGCTGGCTCCCCTCGCCGCGCGGGCGCAGCAGGCCGAGCCCGCCCCTACCCTGCCCACCACCGGCCGGCCGGTACTGGCGCCCTACGCCAACCCTGCCAAAACCGCTAAGGCCGACACTCTGCCGGCCCGCACGCTGGCCGAAGCCTTCGGGCGGGGGCAGTGGCACGGCCGGGTGCGCAACTACTTCATGGCCACGCGCAACCAAGGCGGCCTGCCCGACTACTACGCCAACGGCCTGGGTGCCGGGGCACGATTCGAAACGGCCCCGCTGCACGGGTTTTCGGTGGGAGCCAGCGGCTTTTTCTGGGTGAACCTGGCCGCCAATGACCTGGCCACGCCCGACGCGGCTACCGGGGCGGTGAGCCGCTATGAAGTAGGCCTGTTTGATGTGAGCGACCCCACCCGTCGCCAGCTCACGGGCCGGCCCGAGGAGCTGTTTGTGCGCTACCGCTGGCGGAAGTCGGTGGCCACCTTTGGCCGACAGCTGCTGGTCACGCCCCTGCTCAACCCACAGGATGGCCGCCTGAGCCCCAACTACGAGCAGGGTCTGTGGCTGGAAGTGAACGAGCTGGCCCGCACCCGCATCACGGCAGGCTGGCTCACGCACATGGCCGTGCGCTCCACCTCGGAATGGGCCTCGGTGGCGGGCTCCATCGGCCTCTACCCGACCGGTGTAGATGAAACCGGCAAGCGCGCCCTCTATACCGGCAACCTGAGCAGCCGCGGCCTGGGCGTGCTGGGCCTCAGCCGGCAGCTGGGTACCCGCACCCGCATGCAGGCCTGGAACTACTACGCCGACAACCTCTTCAACAGCTTATTCACGGAGCTGACAACCAGCCGGGCCGTGGGTGCGGGCCAGCTCACGCTGGGCGCGCAGTACCACTACCAGCGCACGGTAGGCACCGGCGGCAACGCCGACCCGCGCCTGGCCTACAGCGCCCCTGGCCGCCAGGCCCACGCCCTGAGCGCCCGCCTGGGCGCGCAGCACGGCCCCTGGAGCCTGAGCGCCAACTACACGCGCATCACCCGCACGGGGCGCTTTCTGTTTCCGCGCGAGTGGGGCCGCGAGCCGTTCTACACCTTTCTGCCCCGCGAGCGGGAAGAGGGTTTCGGCGGCCTCGACGCGGCCGCGCTGCTGGCCAGCTACGCGGTGCCGGCCGTGCCGGGACTGAAGGCGGAGGCCGGCTATGGCCACTACTACCTGCCCGACATGAAGGATTTTCGCCTCAACAAGTATGGTGTGCCTTCATATAGCCAGCTCAATGCCTCCCTCAGCTACCCGCTTCGCGGCTGGGCCAAGGGCCTGCGGGGCCAGCTGCTCTACCTTTACAAGGCCTCCCTGGGCGACACTTACGGCGAAACCCGCTACGTGGTAAATAAAGTGGACATGCACCAGCTGAGTCTGATACTGAACTATGATTTCTAACCCCAATAACCGCCTGCCGATGAACTCCTTTTCCCGCCTGCTCGCCACCGCCGCCCTCTTGGCCACCATGGGCACCGCGCAGGCCCAGACTACGCCTCCGGCACCCGCTGTTACGCCAGTTGCGGGCGCTACCGCCCCAACCCAGGCTCCGGTCCTGACGCCACCCAATGCGGCCGTAGCGGCCAAGGCGGCGGCATTTGAGGGCGCGCCAGCTACCAAAAAGCATTATCGCGCCGTTTATCAGCTCGATAGCAACGAACCCAAGCTCATCAACCAGACGCTGCACAACATGCAAAATGCCCTGAAAGACCCGCGCCTAAAGGATAAGCTAGAGTTGGAGCTAGTGGTGTTCAGCGGTGGCACGGTGGTGTTCAAAAAAGACCAGCCCTACGAGGCCGACGTGCTGGCCCTGCAACAGGCCGGCGTTATCCTGTCCCAGTGCGCGAACTCGATGAAAGCCTATAAGCTGACCAAGGATGACATGCTGCCCTACATTTCCGTGGTGCCCACCGGCAACGGCGAGCTGATTATCCGCCAGACTGAGGGCTGGGTGCTGGTGCATCCGTAGCCGGCTTCCGATATCAAGCAAAAAAAGCCCGTCATGCCGAGCATGGATCAGAGAACTCAGCATAAGGTTTTCTTCCCCTATTTCAATCCTCCTCAACCACCCTAATGCCCATCCAGCTTGGCCTACGCGAAAATGCCCGGCAGTTCACCCTGCTGGTTATTATCAATGCCTTTGTGGGCGGCATGGTGGGGCTGGAGCGCACGATTCTGCCCCGGCTGGCCGAGCAGGAGTTTCACCTGGTGGCGCGCACGGCCATTCTGGCGTTCATTGTGGTATTCGGCCTCACCAAGGCCGGGGCCAACTACTACGCGGGGGCCTGGGCCAATAAGGTGGGGCGTAAAAACCTGCTGCTCATCGGCTGGCTTTTCGGGCTGCCCGTGCCGCTGCTGCTACTTTGGGCGCCGAGCTGGGGCTGGGTGATTTTTGCCAACGTGCTGCTGGGCCTGAACCAGGGCCTGGCCTGGTCGAGCACGGTGGTGATGAAAATGGACCTGGTGGGCCCCAAGCAGCGCGGGCTGGCCATGGGCCTGAACGAGTCGGCCGGCTACCTGGCCGTGGCGGCCACGGCCTTCGCCTCGGGCTGGCTGGCCACCGAATACGGCCTGCGCCCCTACCCCTTCTACCTGGGCATCGCGCTGGCAGTGCTGGGCCTACTGGGCAGCCTGCTGGTGCGCGACACCCGCGCCCACGTAGCCCTGGAAGCGGCGCAGGCCCCGGCCGGGCCGGCGGAGCCCCACCTCTCGTTCTGGGATGTCACCTGGCGCCACCCCAACCTGGGCTCCGTGACCCAGGCCGGGCTGGTAAATAACCTGAACGATGGCATGGTGTGGGGCCTGCTGCCGCTGCTCCTGGCCACCAAAGGCTTCACTCTGATGCAGATTGGCACCGTGGCCGCCGTGTACCCGGCCGTGTGGGGCCTAGGCCAGCTTCTGACTGGCCCGCTGGCTGACCGACTCTGCAAGAAGGACCTGCTGTTCTGGGGCATGCTGCTGCAGGGCGCCGTGTTGCTGGCCCTGCTGTTTGCCTCCTCCTACCCGGTATTTCTGCTGCTGGCGGCCCTGCTCGGCGCGGGCACGGCGCTGGTCTACCCCACGTTTCTGGCGGCGGTGGCCGAGTATGCGCCGGCTTCGCAGCGGGCGCGCAGCGTGGGCATCTTCCGCCTCTGGCGCGACGCGGGCTACGCCATCGGGGCGCTGCTCACCGGCCTGCTGGCCGATGCTTTCGGGCTGCCATCGGCCCTGGCGGCCATTGGCGGGCTTACGGTGCTTTCAGCGCTTGTTATTCAGCGGCGCATGTACTGCCCGCCCGTGGCGGACGGCAACGCCGCGCCGGCCATTAGCTGCGGCCAGTCCGCCCGGCCACAGCGGCCGGCCATTGCCCGGTCGCTGTGGCCGGGCGCCGGCTAACGCGGCACCCTCATCACCACTTTCCTTGTATGCTATGACGACCACGCTCACCCTGTTTCAGCTCAATGACGTGCACGGCTACCTGAACCTGCACTAGTGGTTCAAAAACTTTAATTGGTCGTATCGGATTAAGGATGACTAAGTCCTTCGTTATGACCCTTTATCGCCTTTACCTGACCGCCGACGAACGCCAGACCCTAGAGGGGTGGCAGAAGAAGTATAAAGCCCATTCGGCTAAACTTCGGGACATTCAAATTTTGTTGAACAGCGACGAGCAGACCGGGCGCCGCCCGGCCCTGGAACTGGCTGCCGTGCTGGGCATCTGCACGCGCACGGTGGAACGGGTACGCCGTCAGTTCTGCGAGGAAGGCCTGAAGATGTTCGAGCCGAAAGTACGTAAAATGCGCTCTGACAAGAAGATAGACGGTCGGGTAGAAGCCCATCTGACGGTCTTGCTCTGCCAACCCCCCCCCGACGACCACCCGCGCTGGCAGTTGGGGATGCTGGCCAACCGGCTGGTGGAGTTGCAGGTGGTCGAGCATATTTCGACCACAATGGTGGCGCGGCTGCTAAAAAAAACGAACTTAAGCCTTTTCAGGGCCCCATGCAATGGGTGATTCCGGCCGAAGAGAACGCAGCCTTTGTGTGCCAGATGGAGCAGGTGCTCGACGTGTACGAGCAGCCCTACGACGCGGATTTTCCCGTTGTGTGCCTGGACGAATCGCCTAAACAACTACTCGATTACCAAGAATTTACTGCTTCCAACGGGCAGCCACACCGCGATTCGGAATACGTGCGCCGGGGCGTGGTGGAGTTGTTCGTCGCCACCGAACCGTTGCGCGGTTGGCGCGAGTTGACCGTGGAGAACGACACCACAAAGCCGCCACGTGGGTGCAGTTTGTGGCCCGGCTAATGGACACGACCTCCCGGGAAGCGAAAAAAGTGCGCTGGGTGATGGACAACCTGAGTACGCACCGAATCAGCAACTTCTACGCCCACTTCCCACCGGAAGTCGCCCGGGCCTATGTGCAGCGGATGGAAATCATTTACACCCCCGTCCACGGGTCGTGGCTGAATATGGCCGAAATTGAATTCTCCGTCCTCACGCGCCAAGTGCTTGACCGCTCCTTTTCGAGCAAAGAAGCCGTGCAGGCGGTCGTCGAACGGTGGAAAAACAAGCAAAATGCCAACCTAAAACCGCGCAACTGGCAATTCAAAACCGCTGATGCCCGCATTAAATTAAACCGATTATACCCGACTATTTAATGTTTTTTGACCACTAGCCGGCCTGGCACTGGCTCGCCTTCGTTGTCATCCTTTTGCGAAAAATCAACCAAAAACCGACTTTCTAAACAGCTTCGATGCAGGAAAGAGAAGGACCTATATGCTGTCCACCTTTAGCCGACCACCTCACCTCGCCGGTGGTACCAGTTAATGGAAGGAACTTACTATGCGGGCGCGGTATAAACATCACAATCCGGCGCATTCATCTTCTCTGCTCATCATCGGGAATTAATAAAGATATAAGTTAAATAAAGTTATAAAGACATCTTTATAAACAGTCAATAAAGACTACTTTACGGGCTAATTCTATAGCAAATAGCTTATTTTTAACAAAGTATGCTGTATTTTATAAAGACCAGACAGACGGAAAGATGATAAATATCTCTTTTTAATACAGATTGTCTTTACCATCTTTGTGTCAAGATAATCTGTATATCAATTCCAGTTAAGATGAAAGTTATTGCAATTGCCCAGCACAAGGGAGGGGTGGGGAAAACGACTTCGGCGCTCGGCATAGGTCATTCCCTGGTGCTGCTCGGTCACCGGGTGCTGCTCATCGATTGTGACCCTCAGAGTAACCTTACCTCAACCTTTGCTAATGTGCAAGCCCCCAACCTGTGCATGGTCCTGCGGGGGGAGGCAACGCTAGCCGAGGTGGTGCAGCCCATGGGGGACAACCTGAGCCTGATTGCTTCCCGGCCCGAACTAAGCCCCCTCGAACGCATGATTGGGGCCGATGCCACGCATCCCAATCTCCTCCGCCGGCAGCTGGCAGGCTTGGAGAAGCAGTACGATTACGTCGTTATCGATACGCCGCCTTCCATGGGCCCCATGACGGTGATGAGCCTGACCGCGGCCCATTACGTGCTGGCCCCCATGCGCCCCGACCCGTTTGCTTTTGCCGGCTTTTACAAGCTGCTTGACATGCTGGAAGCGGTGCGGGACAATTTTAACCCGGCCCTTGAATTGAAGGGCGTCTTTCTGACGCAATACCACCCCAGCTACCGCGGGCAGGTGTACCACGATTTTGCGGCGGAGCTGGCCCAGCAAGCACGCGTACGGGGCCTGTTGACGGAAACGTCCATCCGCATCAACGCCAAACTGGTGGAAGCCGTGGCCTTGAAAAAAAGCATTCACGCCCATGCGCCGGAATCCAACAGCGCGCACGACTACCTGGCCCTTACCCAAGAACTTTTAACCCGCATTGCGCAATGAGCAAGCAGCCTCGTCCTAATTTCGCCGCCACCGCCGTGGCCGATATTACCGGTGTTCCTCCCCAAGCCATCAATCCCGACCAGGCCCTGTGGCCCAATGCCGGCACTATTCGCCCAACTCACCAGGCGGGTACTGCCGAATTCATACAGGGCTCGGTAACGCCAGCAGCCAGCATAAAAGGAAATATTTATGGTAAAGATAGTCTTGACAATAAAGACGTAAAGCCAGAAAAGATAATCTTTTCAAACAAGCTGGAAGCTGCCACTTACCTAAAGCTGCAGCAACTGGCGACGTACGGCGGCGAGAATATTCAGGAGATTCTTGAAGCGGCGCTAACGGCTTATTTTGTGGGGAAAGAGGAAGCCTACCGGCCTTTGCCGCCCAAAGTATTGACTGTATTGCAAAAGAAATACCCGTTTCTGTAACCGCATTGAAAGGGTAGGGGAGCAGGACAGCAATTGAGCGATTGAACAAGTCGACGCGATTGTAGCGCTGGCGCAAGAAGCAGTTGCTGGCTTCCGCGATGCTCGTCTGGCCTTCGCCGTTGGGGCAGGGCCGCCAGCGGGGCAGTACCTTGGCGTAGGCCTTCCTCTGGTTGGTGAAGTACCGGCAGTGGCGGTGATAACGGCGGGGCAAGGCCTGCCAGAGCTGCCGCAATGAGGCGTTTAGCAATCGTCATCCGCGCGACACCAGTTGGGCGCACAATGCTGCGCGGGGAGTTGCGCTCGCCCAGCAACCTAGTCCACTTGTCCGTATTGTATGGCCTTGGCAACCGCTGCCGGTTCGAATCGTGCCTGGTAACGGCAGACTTTGCATTGATAACGAGCATGGCCTTGACTATGCCCATTGCGCCGAATTTAGTCGCTGCCACATTTAGCGCAAAAGTGTTCCGTATAACCTACAAAGCCTCTGACGGATTTTATCTGAATTTAGCCCACCGCCCAGTAAACGAGCTGTCCTCTGATAAATAACCGGCCATTTTCTTACTTATGCGTTGGAAAACTATCCAACACCGAAATTCCTGCCCTTATGCCATTCAACACACAACCCACGTTGGAAAACCAACAAGTCTGGCTGCTGCCGTTGGAAGCAACTGACTTTGCCGACTTGTATGCCGCCGCCTCCGACCCAAAAGTCTGGGAGCAGCACCCCAATAAAGACCGATGGAAGCCTGAGGCATTTGGGACCTATTTTGAAGGGGCCATGGCGCAAAAGGCCCTCAAGATTGTGGATAAGGCCACGAACAGCATTCTGGGCAGCACTCGTTTCTACGACTATGACGCGCAGGATGACAGCATCCTGATTGGCTACACGTTCTATGCCACCCGGTATTGGGGCAAAGGCTTCAATTTAGGGGTGAAAGCGCTGATGCTGGATTACGTGTTCCAATTCGTATCCAGAGTCTACTTTCATATTGGTGCGGATAATATGCGGTCGCAAATAGCCATTGGCCGCCTAGGGGCGGAAAAAATTGCGGAGGAAGAAATAGCCTATTTTGGCGAAGCTCCGAAGTTGAATTTTGTGTATCGGCTGGAGAAGAAAGCCTGGCTAAACCGCTAACTGGAGCCACTTGTAAAGCGGTGCTCGCAGCAGAAGCCCTGCTCAACCGGACAGCGAGTAGCAGCCCTTTTGTATCCATCGCTTTTTTTTAGGCAGACCAAAGGGTCTGGCAGCCCTCCTATTAAATCCTGAACCCTACACCACGCCGGGTTGATGATACCATGAGGCACATTAACCGCCTGGTGGCAAGCCAAGCAAACCGATTCTGTCTCCGTAAATGAGAGGAATCCCCCTCACATTACTCAAACCCCTTAATCCACCAGCAGACGGCGCGTAACCGTTGTGGCCCCGGCCTGCACTTGCAGCACGTACAGGCCCGGAACGAGGTGCCGCAGGTCCAGTTCCTGGTGCAGGCCTGTAGCGGGCACCATCGCCTCCACCGTGGATACCAGCCGACCCAAGGCGTCGCACAGGCGCAGGCGCATGGTACCCATGCCCGGGCCGGGCGGTACCCGCACTGTGGCCCGCGCATGAGCTGGGCTCGGAAACACATCCACCTGTTCAGCCAGCAGCCCGGGCACCGTTGCCAGGAGCGCGCTGACCCCGAAACCGGTGGCCGGGCTGGTGCCATGCGGCGTCACGACTGCCAGTAGATAGGGGCCCACGACCAGGCCAGCCGGCACCACCAGCCCGATGGTGTTGGGCGTGGCCGTGTAATTGGTACTGGTGAAGCTGGTAGCGGGCACGGTGGTCACAACCTGGGTATTACTGCTGAACGTAACCGCCGTGGCACCAACCAGTCGGGTACCGGTGAGGGTAATGGGCGTGCCCGCGCCGCCGCTCGCGGGGCCGGTCAGGTTTAGCACGGGAGCCTGGCTGAGGAATACACCGGCGGTGCCAGCGTTGAAATTTGACGACACCAAATCGGGGGCACCATCACCGTTTATGTCGCCGATGGCTACGCTGATGGGGCTGCTACCGGGGCCGATGGCGTAGTTGGTGACCGGCCCAAACAAGCCCGCCCCAGTCCCCAGCAGCACCGACAGCTGGTCGCTGCCGAACCCGGCGGTCACCACGTCGGGAAGGCCGTCGTTGTTCACATCGCCCACGGCCATACCCACCGGCGCCGCACCGACGGGGTAAATCGTGACCGGCCCGAACTGCCCCCCGGAATTCAGGCGCACCCCCACGCTTCCGGCGTGGTTGGCCGTGAGCAGGTCGGGCTGGCCATCGCCATTCACGTCGGCCACGGCTATTCCCAGCGGCCCGGTCCCGACGCCCATACTATAGCTCGTGGCGCTCCCAAACAGGCCATTGCCCAGGTTCAGGAGTACCTGTACGGCATCGGTGCCAAGGCTGGCCACGGCCAGGTCGGGTCGGCCATCGCCGTTCACGTCGCCCAGCGCTACGGCTTCGGGCTGGCTGCCGGCGGCGAGAGAATAGGTGAGGGCAGGCGCAAACGAGCCGTTTACGCGGCCCAGCAGCACGGCGGCCTGCTCGTCGTGGCTGTTGCCCGTGCTGGCCCCTGCCACGGCCACCGCATCGGGCTGGCCGTCGCCGTTCACGTCGCCCAGTGCTAGCGCACCCGGGTTGCTGGTCATGCGCAGCGAAAACTGATACCCGGGCGGGATGAGTACCCCGGCAGCGGTACCAATCAGCACGCCGCCCGAGCCGGCACCGGCTACCACCACATCGGGGCGCCCGTCGCGGTTGAGGTCGCCCACTTTCAGGGCCACCGCACCGGCACCGGCTGCTGGCAGCAGCTGAAGCTGGCCTAGGGTGCCATTGCTCTGCCCGTAGAGCAGGCTCAGCGATTGGCTGGGGTCGTTGGCCGTGAGGAGGTCGAGGCGGCCGTCGCCGTTGAAATCAGCCAGAGTCACCCCGAGAGGCGCGACGTTGCTGCCGACGCTATACGGAATCATGGCCCCAAAATTCTGTGCCCGCGCAGACAGTGCGGCCCCGAAAAGCCCAGCTGCTGCCACCAGCCGCGCGGCCGGCACCCAAAAATGTAGTGGTAGCTTCATCAGCAGCAAGATAAGCCGCTGCCTCGCCCCAACCCGCACAACGACTTCCGGGGACAAATCATCTGGCAGACTCGTTAGCTGCCTTTCAGCGCTGCGGGCTGAAGTACGCACCCTATCAAATCTAACTAAACAAACTCACTTCTACTAACTATTATTCAGTTAGTTATACTTTAATTCGGTTTGAGCGAGCAAAGCCGTATTGGGCGCTGAAACCACGAGGCACGTCCTACCAAGCCAGCGGCTCGACAGGACGTGCCTCGTGGTTTCGTTACTTTATTGGGCCGCCGGATACCAGTTGCGCAGCCGGACGTCAATCTTCTTATTGGACGTGTTCACGGTTTTCTTAAAGCTGGCCACATCGCTCAGGCCGCTTTGCCCACGGTAGTGGTACGGGTAAACAATACCCGGTTTAAAGGCCAATACCCCCTGCGCGGCCTGGTTCACGTCCATGGTATAAGGCAGGTTCATGCACACGAAGGCCACGTCGATGCCCTTGAGGGCGCGCATTTCGGCAATATCTTCGGTGTCGCCGGAGAGGTAGACGTTTTTGCCGCCCAGGGTCAGCACGTAGCCATTGCCCCGGCCTTTGGGGTGCATGGCGTCGGCCGCTTCGGGCAGGTTGTACATCGGAACGGCCGCAACCTTCAGGCCCAGCGTATCGAGTTGCTGACCGTTGCTCAGAATGCGTACCTGTGCCTTGTACTGCGCCGGCAGCATATCGGCCACCGCCTGGGGCACCACCATCAGGGCCTTGCCTATGGAGAGCCCCGCCAGGGTTTTCGGGTCCAAGTGGTCGCCGTGAATGTCGGTGATGAGGATAACATCGGGTGCGGCCAGGCCAGCATAGGCCGCGGCCCCGCCGTAGGGGTCTACGTAAATGGTCTTGCCGCCCCACGTAAACACCACGCTGCCGTGCGTGATGGGCTGCACCGTGAGGGGACCTTTTTTAGTGGCAATCTGGTCGGCGGCCACGCGCGGCGTGCTGACGGCTTGGGCCTGCGCCTGAACCGCAAATGAAGCCAGGGCAGCAGCAAGGATTAGGGTGGATTTCATTGTTTTGTTGTGTTTTGAGTGAGATGAATTGCCGTTTGTTTCCAGTAAACTGGCCCCGTGGGAGCTGGCGCTACCGAAAACCGGCAGCATAACCTAGTCACCCCGCACAAGTTCAGTACCTGCCAAAAATGCCTGCGCTTGCCCGCAGAAGCATATGCCAGCCCTATTTTTTGCTAACGCCGCTTGGTGCGGGCAGCTGCCAAAGCCATCCGTGATAACCTACTCATCAATAGTGGTGCAGATACCAATGCAAGCTTTATTCTTTGTCGCAGCTGATTCGCCCGCGAAAGCGCTTACCACCGTTGACTGCCCGTTGAGCATGACAAGGGCGTGAGCGAAGACAGGTGCCCCGCAAATCCATTAGCCCGCCGTCGGGTCAGCCTACAGCGGTTTCCAAATCACTGTACATGATATCCGCAATGGTCAAACCAGTTCTTGGCATCCTGTTCGGTTATCCAGTCGGCGGCGGTCCGGATGGCTTCCTCCAGCAAGTCGCGGGTGCGGGCTTTCGCGGTGCGCAACCAGGTCTTGAGTTTGCTAAAAGCGAGTTCAATGGGATTGAAATCCGGCGAATAGGGCGGCAGGTAGCGCAGCCGAGCCCCGTACTTTTTCACGATTTCGTCCAAGCCTTCCACCTTGTGTACCGACAGATTATCGAGCACTACTACGTCGCCCGGCCGCAGGTTGGGGCCGAGCACCTGGTCGAGGTAGGCGGCAAACACGTCGCCATTAACGGCCCCGTTAACGCTCAACAAGGCTCCGAGCCCGTCCGGGGTCAGGGCGGCGATGAGCGTCACGTTCGGGCCGCCGTGCAACGGCACGGCCTGGTCCAGGCGCTGGCCGGCCGGGGCCCGGCCGTAACGGCGGCAGTAGGTGAGGTTGGTGCTCGTCTCGTCCACGAACACGAAACGGCGCACATCTTCTTCCTGAATGGCTTCCAAAAATAAGCGGCGCATGGCTACGACGCGTTCGGTGTCACGCTCGGCGGCGTGGACGCTTTTTTTTTGCGCCCCCATCCCAGGCGCTCCACCGCCCGCCACGTACTCGTGCGGCTCAGGGCCGGACCGTCGGCGGCGAGCAGGGCCGTGGCCAGTTCGGCCAGGGTCGCGTCGGGCTGCGCCACCAGACAGGCCCGCAATAGGTCCTGGCCAGCCGGGTCCAGGCGCGGCAGTGGGCCGCCGTTCGCGGGCAGGGCCGCCAGCGAACCGCTCGTGCGCTGCCGGCGCAAAAGCTTGTCCACGAAGGAGATGGAGACGCTAAATTGCGCCGCCACCTGATAAATCCGGGCCTGCGGTGCGGCACATGCCGCCGCTACCCGTTCCCGCAAATCAATCGAATATGCTTTCATAACGCAAGGTGCATCAGATTCTGTACACTAAATTGGAAACCGCTCTAGCTTCAGCGCTTCGTCGCCGAAGGCGCGTATTTCCTGCCCGGCAAGCGCAGAAACGCCGTAGAGGAAGTGTAGCTGGCTGCTTTGCTGCTGCTCAAGCATGAATCACGGATTCCTAACCGCTACCCTATGCCTCGTTTCGCTTACCTGACCCGCGCGGTATGGCTGCTGTCGCTCATTAGCCTGTTCACCGATTTGGCGAGCGAGATGCTTTACCCGGTGATGCCGCTGTACTTGCAAAGCATTGGGTTTTCGGTGCTATTCATTGGTCTGCTCGAAGGGCTGGCCGAAGCTACGGCCGGTCTGAGCAAAGGCTACTTTGGCCAGTGGTCTGACCGGATGGGCCGGCGGGTACCGTTTGTGCAGTGGGGCTACGGGCTCAGCGCGCTCACCAAGCCCATGCTGGCGGTGCTGGCCGCGCCGTGGTGGGTATTTCTGGCCCGCACCCTCGACCGCCTGGGCAAAGGCCTGCGCACCGGGCCCCGCGATGCGCTGCTCTCCAACGAAACCACGCCGGCCAACAAGGGCAAGGTGTTTGGGTTCCACCGGTCAATGGATACGCTCGGGGCCGTGTTGGGCCCCACGGCGGCCTTGCTCTGGCTGGCGGCCCGCCCCGGCCAGTTCCGGCTGCTGTTCCTGCTGGCCTTTATACCGGGGGTGGTGGCCATTGGCTTCACGTTTTTCCTGCGGGAGCGGCGCGCGGTGCCGTCTAGCCGCCCGGTGCAGCCGTTCTGGGCCGTGTTCAGTTACTGGCGGGTGGCCCCGCCAGCCTACCGACGGGTCGTAGGCGCATTGGTGGCCTTTGCCCTTTTCAACAGCTCCGACGCTTTCCTGCTGCTGCTGGCCCGCCAGCGGGGCCTATCCGAAGCGGGCGTTATTGGCCTCTATATCCTCTACAATGCCGTGTACGTAGCCGCGGCCTGGCCCCTGGGCTACCTGGCCGACCGCTTGGGCCCGCGCCGGCTGCTGGTAGCCGGCCTGGTGCTGTTTGCCGCCGTGTACAGCGGCGCGGCCCAGGCCCGCGAGTGGTGGACATTTGCCGCCATTTTTGGCCTCTACGGCGTGTATGCGGCCAGTACCGAAGGGGTGGCCAAAGCCTGGGTCAGCAACCTCTGCGAACCGGCCGATACCGGCGCGGCCCTGGGCACCTTCGGCGGCCTGGGCAGCCTGGCCGCGCTGGTGGCCAGCTTAGGAACCGGTGCGGTGTGGCAGTTGGCCGGGCCGGGCTGGGCCTTCGGGCTGGCGGCCGGTGTAGCATTAGTCGTAGCCTTTTACCTGAGCCGCCTGCCGGCCAAGCATGGCTCCTGATAGCCTGATATAAAGCTAGTTATATCTTTTACCAAGAATCTAATCTCGTTACTGACCCAAGAATATAGAGACGCGACATTTCGCGTCCAAATACCCCGTACTCACTAGATACCATCTCACCAGCCTTCAGCCAGCAATAAAATCTCAGCTACAGCAGGCACAACGTAGCAACGGTAACAACTCCCCTGGCCGTCTAGAGCGTGAGGACAATTTAGTAATAATATATTTATCTAAGTCAATATATCATTGCTCCAATATACCAGAAGGCCAGGAAGGAGACGACGGTTTTCTCGTAGCGGGTGGCCAGGCGGCGGTACTGCTTGAGGCGGCCAAAAAAGCGCTCGACTTTGTTGCGGTCGCGGTAGGTTTCCTCGTCCATCGGAAGGGGTTGAGTCCGGCCGGGGTGGCTGGGAATGACGGCTTCGATGCCCTTTTCGGCGCAATAGGCGCGGGTTTCATCGCTGTCGTAGGCCGTGTCGGCCAGCACCTTGCCCGGCTCCAGGTCCGCCAGCAGCGGCAGGGCCTGCGGGCTGTCGCCGGCTTGCCCGCCGGTGGCAATCAGGCGCACGGCATTGCCCAGCGACTCGACGCAGGCGTGGATTTTGGTGCCGATACCGCCACGGCTGCGGCCCAAGCGCTCGGCGTCGGCGGTGCTTTTTTTGGCCGGCCGAATGCTGGTGCGCCCGCACAACGGTCGAATCGAGCATCACCCCGTCCAACCCGGGGGCTTGCAGGGCCTCGAACGCCCGTTCCCACACGCCTTTTTGGGCCAGGCGGCAGAGGCGCTTGCAGACAGAATTGTGCTTGCCGAAACGTTCGGGCAGGTCCGCCCACGGGCAGCCGGTGCGCATTATCCACACGATAGCGTTGAAGAAAAGGCGATTATCCTTGGCGGTTACGCCGCAATCGGTGACTTTGCCCGAGAGCAGAGGGGCAATAGCCACCCATTGGGGGTCCGTGATTTCATGACGACGCATATACTTAAATCCTTAATTTGTTCTAGGCAATAAGCAGATAACCAAAAGCAATTGTCCTCACGCTCTAGCTTTCCTCGTTTTAAATTTTGAATTTTAGGCCTGACCCCATTTCACCAGACAAGCCATTGAACACGGCTAAACAAGCGGAACCCGCCACCGTTGGGGCTATTAGCCGCATCCAGCTGCCCCCCACCGCCGTTACCTTGCCCTGAACGGCGATGCTCGGTTTTTCGGTGCTACCGTTGATTTCGCCTTCGAAGCCGCAGCATTGGTGTTCCTGCATAATTGGATCAATAAACCTTCTTACAATAGCTTGAATATCAACAAATTACTCAATATTCCGGGGCCTTCACCTGCGGGGCACCCACTACGCCGTCGGGCCGCTGGTGGGTACGCCAGAACTCCTCGTGGAAGGGTTGGCCTTTGAGCAGCATGGTGGCAATGGGCGGCCGCTCCGGCAGCACTTCTACGCCACTGGGCGGATGTTGGCAAACTGCAGGCTCTGCACCGAGAGCTTTTCCATGCGCTGACCGGTAGCCAGGTCTCAGTGTTTTTCAATCCAGGTCTGCACGCTGCGGTCGAGAAAATACGGACCACCGGGCTGCTGCTGCTGGTACGTCACGGTTTGCCGGATGCGATAGTCGCTGTGCAGCTGGTGCCAGCCCCGAGCCACGGTGCCGCCACGGGCAAAGTACTTACGGGCAAAACTGTTCAGCAGCAGCGTGTCGCGTTGTCACTCCACGTCGCAGCGGGTCACGGCGTAGTCGGCGCGGTTGATGTACAGCTTGCCGGTGTAGCCCTGGTCAAAGTAGTCGCCCGTGGTGCGGTGGTTATTCTTTTTAGCCACAAAATCAATCACCAGCGTTTCGCGGCCCTGGTCCTGGATGACAGAAGCCAGCGAGTACGTATATTTTTTCAGGGTACGCGCCTGAAACATCGGGTTTTCATCCACCAAATCGAAGAAGTTGGTGAAGGAACCAGTGTATGCGAAGTGATAATCTCCCCAGAACTTACTCGGGCCCGTGGCCTTGTTCCATTTCACTTCCTCCAGCCGCGAGGCTCCGCCGCCTGCCGAGCGGTAGCCCTGGGCATCGTAAAACGTGCTAAAACACTCCACATCGTAGAGCAGCGAGTCGAAATTGGTGGACGAGCCGCAAGCGTACACGTCGGCATCGTAGTCCTGCTGCTTGTAGTTCCGGGGCAGCCGCTGGATGACGCGCGCCATGATTTTGCGCGGGTCCAGACTTTCGGCTTTTACCGTCACTTCGGCCAGCGCGTAAGCTTGCGGCGGCAGTAGCACCGTCAGGTAGGGCTGGGCACCCACGGCCAGGGCCTGCCGGCCAAACCCCAGGCAGGTAGCCACCAGCGGGCACGGCCGGGCGGGGCAGTGCAAACTCGCCCTTGATGTTGGTGGTAAGGCCCCACGCCTAGCTGCTTAAGGTACACGCTGGCGAAGGGCACCGCCGCCCGGGTTTTCTGGTCGAGCACTACGCCGCGCAGCTGGCCGGCGGCCGGGCTGGGTCCGGCGGTGCGTACCGTTACCCGACTACGCTCATCGGCCGCCAGGGTGCCGCGGCTGGTTTTGGCCAGCCGCACGGAGTCGCGCATGGTGAGGGGCAGCGCCTGGTCAATAAATACGGGAGGGTGCACGGTTTTTAGGAACAGCACGCCGTCGAGCACCTGGGTCCAGTTGCCGGTATTTGGCTCGTAGCCGAGCAGGTAGGAGGTGGCTTTCTCCAGGGCCGGTCCAGAAACACCACCCGCGCCGGGCCAATCGCCTGTTTCAAAAATGCTAAATCGGCCAGGTCCGGGTCGGCCGGGTTAATGGTCCTGATGGGGTGATAGGTGAGACCACTGGCCGTTTGCAGCGGTTGCGCGGTAGCAACCACAAGGCGCAGCAAGAAAAAGAAGAGGATTAACAGACGATGGTAGGGCAGAAAGGCCATCTGTGGAAAGGGAGAAAGGCTTGCTGCCTAACATCAGAGGGTAACAGAACCACACAAATCTATAAGCAGCTCCCCCCCTCCTGAACGAGAGGCGCAGCGAGCAGAATCAACTGCAAGAAAATCGACCACCCCGGGCTTAGTCCAGGAAATTGAGCCCGGGCATGCCGATGGGGCCGCCGGGCGGCATGGTGGCCGTGGGCGGGGCGATGAACTTGCCCGGCTCGGACCAGAACTGGTCAATCTGGGCGAGGCCGAACAGCAGGTTGGCTTTTTGTGTGGGGGAGGCGTTTTTGGTCTGGCTGCGCATCCAGCGCTGCAGGTCGTCGATTTGCAGCAGGGCTTCGCCGCGTACGCTGGCGGCGGCGCGGGGGCTGGCGGCCAGCTGCAGCAGGTATTTCAGCGTCAGGTTGTTCACCACGGTTTGCAGGGCGCCGGCGTAGCCGGGGGCCGGGGCGGCCTGCCAGGTTCGGGCCAGCAGCTGCTTCACCACCGGTCCGAAGCCGGGCTGCCGGCCATCGCGGGCCCGGTACTCCATCAGCCGGGCGGCGCGCTCGGCGTTCAGCAGCGCGGCAATGGGCGGGCCGGCGGCAGCTTCGGCGGCGGCCAGTGGGTCGAACGTGGGGCCGGTATAGCCCGCAAAGGTTTCAACGGAGCCGGGGTAGCCCGTGGGCCGGGGCGGAATCATAGCAATCAGCGCCTCGGGCAACTGCAGTGCAGCCGGGCTGATGGTGGCCAGCAGGGCGTCCAGCGCCCGCTGCTGCACGGCCGGGTCCACGAGCCGGGTAGGCACCTGGCCGTCGCCTTTCAGGGCGGGGGTGAAATACATGCCGCCCAGCGATTTGGCCACGGCTTCTACCTGGTAGCGGTGCAGCAGGTACACGGGTACCAGCACCTCCTCAAGCGTGGCCAGCGGTGCACCGGCCCGAATGGCCTTCTCCGAAAAACCATCCAGCACGTGCCGCCGCAGGGCCATCAGGTTGGTTAGCTGGGCGATGGGGTCGGGGCCGTCGTCCCACTGGTTGGCGTTGGGGTGGGCGTAGCCGCCAATGTCGGGAATGAAGCGGTGGCCCTGGCGCAAGGTTTCCTGCATAATGGCACTCAGCGCCGAGGTTTCGTCGGTGCCGGGGGCAAAATCGGAGTAGCCCCACATGATGGCGCGCTTGTCCCAGGCCCCAATACCGGTGGCGTAGGCATCGGCCACGTCCATGCGGCCATCGGGCAGCAGGCGAAAACGCGGAAACGGGTAATCCATCACCGAGGCCCGCTCCATGATGCTGGCCGTGAAGTTGTGCTCGAGGCCCAGCGTATGGCCAATTTCGTGCGCCGACAGCTGGCGGATGCGCGCCAGCGCCAGCTGCTGCATCTGCTCGGGCACGGGTTGGCCGTCGGTGTAGGGCTGCAGCATGCCTTCGGCGATGAGGTAGTCCTGCCGGTGCCGGTCGGCTCCGAGCGACACCACGCCCTTGATGATTTCACCCGTACGCGGGTCGGTGTACGCGATGCCGTATGAAAACGCGCGTGGGGAGCCCGAGCGGTTTATCCAGTTCACCACGTTGTAGCGAATATCCATTGGGTCGGCGCCCTCGGGCAGCTCCCGCACCTGGAAGGCATTGGTGTAGCCAGCGGCCTCAAACGCCTGGTTCCACCAAGAGCCGCCTTCAATGAGGGCTTTTTTGATGTCGGCCGGCGCGCCGCGGTCCACATAATACACAATGGGTTTCACCGGCTCGCTCAGGGCGGCGGTAGGGTCCTTTTTTTGCAGTCGGTGGCGTTTAATGAAACGTTGGGCCAGCGGCTGGCTCATGGGCACCGAAAAATCGAGGTAGCTGAATGGATAGAAGCCGGAGCGCGGGTCAAACGGCCGCCGCCGGAACCCGTTGTCGGGCAGCTCCACGAACGCCTGATGAAAATGCACTGTCACCGCGCCCGGGTCGGGGGCCAGGTTTGCGCCGCCATCCTCGCCCCCTCCGGTGCTGCCTGTTGTGGTGAAGGTCGCCATCGCCTCAAATTCGGTGTTTTTGGGAAAGTTGCGCGTATTTTCCAGGTATACCGCTGAGCGCGACTCATCGAGCTTGTAGGTAGCCGGCGGGCGCGCCCCGGCTCCGGGAGTCAGCAGGCTAGCGCCGGGCCCCGAGAACACCCCGCTGCTTAGCCGCTCGCCAATTTTCTGGCTGTCGCGCACCAGAAACGGCGTCAGGTCAATGAGGACCTTGTTGCCCTCGCTGGCCAGCGGCACGAATCCCCAGATAACCGACTTCGCAAAGGCATTGTCGACGGCGCGCCGCTCGTCGGCACTGCCAGTGGTGGCGCGGTAGTCGTAGTTGGGTTCCAGCAGCAGCACCTTACCTCCCACCCGCACAAACTTGGCGATGGCCGAGGTGCTTTGGCCGCGCTCGATGCCATTGCCCACACCATTGGCCAGCGAGCCGAAATAAAGAAACTCTTCCTCCAGCCGGCCAATTTCCAGCAGGATTTTGCCGGTTTTCGCGTCGTAATAAAAGGGGAAGTAACCGTCAAATTTTTGCAGGCCTTTGGTGATGGCAGCCATCGAAGTGGACGGGGCTGCCGCGGGCTGTTTACCGGCCTGGGCTTGGCTTAGCGCCGGAGCCGCCAGCAGGGCCGCCAGCAACAGGTGTGAAATCTTCATGGTTGCGGGGTTAACTGTAAAATTTAATCCCGTAATGTTACAATGAATTCAACCAATTAACTGCGCGTTACACAGCCCGCCTCCACCGGCTGGGTAATATCGGTTACTGTATCGGGCCTTACCGGGATAAGATATGGAAACGGGCCGGCACTTTGCGGTGGTGCGTGGCCCACTCGCAGGCGTAGCGATATTTTATGAGCGTGTACTCACCAAACGAATGGCCCAGCAGCTGTAGCGCGGGGGGGCAGCAGGTCGGCCCACAGCATGCCGGTTCGCACGAGCCGGGACAGCGGTGGGAAACTGTCGGCCCAGCTCGCGAAGCGTGTTTAAATACTAGTGCACAAGGAAGCGTATGCTTCGGTCCGACCGCCTAAGGTTAGGCCGCTACTCAATTCTTGAATCAATGTCCTCGTGAGCCAATACGTACCTGAGAGCGGAATCGTGGAAGCACTTTGTTTAGCAGCTGCTTGAGTTGGCAAGATTTGAGAATCCGTTTCATATTGACCAAATGCACCAGGAAATCGGCTTTCCCATTGCAGAAGTGCCGCTTCAGCGTGGCTCTGTCAGACGGCAGGTTGGCCACCACGCTAACTGCCGTGGTTTCGGCCAATGGGGGCGTTGTGGCACCCACGGGTTGAGAACCGTGCAGGCGTTGCGGCGGGCCGCTACATCGCACCACAATACGCTAGACAAAGCCTTACTCTGGATTCGTATTCAGGTGCAGCAACGCGGCCCAGCCGGACTGCCGGCCAGGAGGCGGCCGTTACTTCGGGTACTACCGCCTGGACAAAGGCGAGTAGCTCCGCTTCCGGAAACTGGGGCCGGCTGCGGAAGTAGCCACGCAGCTGGGACCATGCCCGCAGCATCCGGTCCATCGACATAGTTGCTGGTATCATGGGCGTTAGGGCTGATTACCCCCGCGAAGACACCGGTTACCACTTCACGGCGGCCGTCAGAAAGAAGCTGCGGCCGTCCGAGGGCAGGATGCCCGGGCCGGGGTAGCCGGTGGCGCGGCGGGTGAAGTAGATGGCGTTGGCCAGGTTGTTGACGCTGCCTTCGAGCTTGAGCCAGCGACGCTCCCAGGATACAGAAGTATCCAGAATATGGTAGGCCGGAATCACGCCCACCACGGCCGAGTTACGCTCCGGATTGGCCACGTACGGGCTATTGGGGGAGTTGGTGGCTTCGGAAAACTGGTTGGCTAAATATGTAAATTGCACCGATGCCTTGAAGGGACCGTAGCCCGCCTGCATGCCGGTTTTCAGGTTCACTACGGGCACAAATTCCACCTGGTTGCCAACGATGGCCTGGTCGTCGCTGGCAGTGTAGCGGCTACGAATCAGGGCCAGGTTGCCAAAGGTGGACCAGCGCCAGCGGCTGGGCCCGGCTTCGGGGGCCAGCAGGCGCAGCATATCTACTTCAGCGTACGACTCAAGGCCCAGAATCAGGGCCCGGCCAATGTTGCTGCGGTAGCGGAAGGGTACATTGTTGGCATCGTAGGTCTGCACCTCGCCAATGCGGTTGTTGTAGAGCAGGGCAAACAAGCTCACATCGTAGGTCAGCCACTGCCCCTGCTCGCCGCGCAGGCCCAGGTCGGCCGAATAGCCGCGCTCGTCCTGCAGGTTGGGGTCGATGACCAGCGAGTTGTTGACAATCTGCATGTCGGAGAACGTGATGGAGCGGTAGTTCTGCGACACGTTGGCGTACAGCTCCCGCTGCTCCGTCGGCTTGTAGCTCACGCCGAGGCCCCCAATCACAAAGCCGCGCGGGCTAGTGCGCACCTGGCTGTACTGCCGGATGGTGTCAATGTTGTTGGCCAAATCCCGGTCGATGACTTTATAAGAGCCTTCGGCGCGGGTGCGGATGTACTCCACGCGCAGGCCCGGCGTGACCGAGAACTTCTCACCGAAGTAGAAGATATTTTCGAGAAAAGCGGCCGCGTTGTAGTTGGGAAACCGGTAATCAGAAGATGAATTTTGAGTACTCAGGGCGGCCACGGGCTCCACGAAGCGAAAGTCGGCCCCGCGGCCCGCGGGGCCGAAGCCCTGCAGGCTATGGTTGTAGCCCCGGTAGAGGCGCGTGCCCACCAGCAGCACCCCACTTTTCGAGGGACCCAGCTCGTAGCGGGTCAGGTAGCGGGCTTCGGCCCCAAGGTTGCGGAAGTCCCCGCTGATGAGCTCACGCTGCTGCGCGTCGTTGTCGGTGCGCTCCACGAAGTTGGGCCGGTAGCCCAGGGACTTGCGCGAGGCCACCAGCCCGAAGGTGGTCAGGTTGAGGTTGGAGCGGGGCGTGAGCTTCCAGTCGGCCGAGGCATTGAACAGGTTCCAGTCCACGGCAAACCAGTTGCGCTCCCGGTTCGACTGCCGGGCATTGCGGGCAAACTGCGCATCGGAGAGGCCGCCCGGCTGCTGGGCCAGGTAGTCCATGTGCGTCACCTGCAGGCCCACTTTCACGTTTTCCGTGAGCTGGTAGCGCAGGTCGGCATAAGCGGTTTTCGAGTCGAAGTGGGCGTTGGGGCGCCAGCCATCGCCGCGCTTGTACTGCACGAAGGTGTAGTAGCTGAGCTTCTTCACCGTGCCGCTCACGCTATTGAAGGAATTGAAAAAGCCGTAGGAGCCCACCGTCTGGCGCGACACCACCGCCACGGTTTTGTCCGGTTCCGGGGCACGCAGCTCAAAGTTGAGCAGGCCCCCGAACTGGGTGCCGTACTGCAGCGAAGCCGCCCCGCGCACCAACTGAATGCGCTTGATGGCCTCCACCGGCGGCGTGTAGTAGCTTTCGGGGTAGCCCAGGGCATCAGCCGAGATGTCGTAGTTGTTCTGACGCACGTTGAAGTTGCTGGTCCGGTTGGGGTCCAGCCCCCGGCCGCCGATGCTGAGCTGCAGGCCACCCTGGTCGCTCTCCCAGATGTTGAGGCCGGCCACGCGGGCATACACCTGCCGGGCGTTGTTGGTGGCCAGGTTAGCCACCAGGTTGTCGGGCACGATGACGTCGGACTTTTTGGCCGCGAAGATGGCCGTGCCCTCTACCTCCCGCAGGCGCTGCGGTCCGAAGCGGCCCTGCGGCACCCGCACCGTCACTTCCTGCAGCTGCTGGTCGCGCCGCGTCAGCGTAAAATCCAGCACGCTGCCGACGGCGGGCAGCGCTACTTCAGTTTTCAGCGGCTCGTGGCCGATGGAGGAAAACTGCAATTGCTGGCGGCCGGGCGCGAGGCGGGCCAGCGTAAACAGGCCCGCCGAGTCGGTGCGGGCAATCTGCCGGGAGCCGCGCACGTACACCTCGCAGCCCACCACGGGCTGGCCGGTAGTGGCTTCGCGTACCCGGCCCTGCAGGCTGGCCTGCTGGGCCACGGCCGCAAATGAAGACAGCACACTCGCCACCAGAGCGACGCTATAAACCGGAAATCTCATCGTCAAAGGGTAAAATCCAGGCCTTGGGCCGCAGGTCGTCAGCCGCCTGCGCCAGGTCCACGGTGGGGTCAATGAAGCTTTTGCCCAGGCGGCCGTTCAGGCTCACGTAGGCATCGGCGTATACTTTGGGGTTGGTCATGCCGCGCCGGGCGTAGTAGGCGCGCAGGTAGTGGGCAAACTGCACCAGCATGTCGGGCTGGGTGCTCATCATCTTTTCCTGCAGCACGCTCAGGTGCTCGTCGTTATTCACCAGCCGGGTCTGGCCGGTCTGACCATCCACTACCTTGAACTGCACCTGGCCCATCTTCTCCATGAGCATCACCCGCCACGAAAAGCGGTAGCCTTCCTCCGTCCAGAACAGCTCGTGCGGGTAAAGCAGGTAGCGAAACGGCAGGAGCAGCTGCACCGCAAAAAACACGCCCAGCACCAGCAGCAACCCCTGCCGGGTGCGCGGGGCATACACCAGCGGCCGCTCGGCAGGGGCTGCCACGGGGCTCTGGCCCCACCAGCTGCGCAGCCGGGCCAGCACCTGCTCGTGGGCGCTGGCCGGGAAATACACCAGGGCGGCCACTATCATCACGTAGGGAAACATGCCGATGGGAAACAGCACAGCCGTGAGCCCGTGGAACACTACCACCGTGGCGTAAGCCCATGGCCGGGTGGGGCGGTAGAGCAGGAAAAACACCACCGTCAAATCGTAAAACGCCCCAAACCAGCTGAACACGTAGGCCACCCAGGGGTAATTGAACAGGGGGCCGATGAGCCACAAGTCGTTTTTGGCCGGCAGCCAGATGCGCAGCGGCATGGCCTGCAGCAGCCAATCGGAGTTGAGCTTGGCCAGGCCGGCGTAGCAGTACACAATGCCCACGAGCAGACGCAGGGCATCCACCGTCCAGCGGGGCACCTGGTGGCGGTGGCGGGCCGGGTCGCGGTACGCATCCACCGAAAAATATCGGCCGGCCGGCAGCAGCATGAGCAGAAAAGCCGCCAGACTAACGAAGTAGTAGTGGTTGAGGTAGGTGCTCTTGTCCATGAGCTCGATGTAGGTGAAGCTCAGAAACAAGCCCACGGCCGCCGTGCGGTACCACCAGCCCAGCGCCACCAGCAGCGCGCACAGCGCACACAGTCCAAACAGGCCGTAAGTAGCCGGCCCCAAGGGCTTTATCCACTCAAACCCGTAGTAGGAAAAGAAAAGCCGGGGCTTTAGGTAAAGCTCCGCAATCCAGCCCCTGGCCCAGAAGCGCCCCACACTGGCCAGCACCAAAAGGCCAAAGGCCACGCGGAACGTAGCCAGTGGAGCAGCAGAGGTGTAGCCCTGAAAGTAGTGCCGCATCCCCGCCCGCATTAGTCGCCGTCGTTGTCGACGTAGGTCACCGTGATGCCCAGCGCCGAGGTCATATCCACCTTAATCAGGCGCACGGCCTTTTGCATCTCGTTGTAGGAAGCCACGGCATCGACGTTGCGGGCCGTGATAGTCGTGTGCAGGTCGGGGCCCAGGGAGCTGAGCTGCTGCGCCGACACACCAAACTGCGTGTTGATGATGCTGGCCAGGCCCTGGCCCGTGCGGCTGTCCTTGGCGCCCAGGGCATCGAGGTAGCTTTTGAGTGAGGGCCGGCCCGTGCGGCCATTGAAAAACTGCTGCACCGTGGCGTGGGCCGTAGTGGCCAGCTGCAACGGCAGGGCTCCCTTCAGGTAATACGCCTCAATTTTCTCGGGCCGGGGCGTGCCGCTCATGGTGCCGGCCGGAATGCCCACTTTGCCGGCGCGCAGGTAGCGCTCAAAGTAAAGCGAGTAGGCATTGATAACCCGCGAGAGCGAGGAGCTGGCATCGGTGCCGGCATTATTGATGAACGTGTCGCGGTAGGAGCCAGTCCACTGGCCGTACACCGTGCCAAAGGTCTGGTCCATCTTGGCCATCACATCGGTGAGGTAGCGGCGGTGGTTGGCTGAGGCCACGTACTGCTGCACAATGGCCGCGTCGCTGGTCGCCACGCCGTTCAGCAGGTAGTCCAGCGTGGGAAAACCCTGCTGGGCAATAGCGGTGGCCACCTCAAAGTCGTAGGTGCCAGTCGAAATATTGCGATTGATGCCGGTCACATCGGTCGGGTAGATGTTGAAGTGGTTGCGCAGACTCACCGATTCAGCGGGGCCGAACTCAAACAGCTCCACTTTCTGCCACTCCAGGTAGGCCGCCTGCCAGGCCTGGCGTGCATCCAGTAAGCTGGCCGTAGTAGGGGCCGCCGTGAAGGCTGTGGTTTTGGTTTTGAGGGCGCTCAGCTTGTCGTTGAAGCGCTGGTAGCCGGGCTTCACCAGGCTGTCGGCCCACTGCGTGAGCAGGGCCTTACGGTCCAGGGACGTGTCCGGGGCCGGCGTATCGGAACCGGTGCTTTTCTGGCAGCTGAAGACACCCAACGTATTGATTAGCAGCGCTAATGCGAATAAAACAGTCTTTTTCATCGGA
This sequence comes from Hymenobacter siberiensis, assembly GCF_018967865.2. Taxonomy (NCBI): domain Bacteria; kingdom Pseudomonadati; phylum Bacteroidota; class Cytophagia; order Cytophagales; family Hymenobacteraceae; genus Hymenobacter; species Hymenobacter siberiensis. The sequence continues at coordinate 12,901 of NZ_JAHLZY020000003.1, read as the reverse complement.
AGCAGTTTTTGGTGGCAAAGACCCACGAACCACGCCGCCAAAGCGGCCCGATGCGTGGGCCCTGGGTCTGCGGCTGGCGCGGGCCAAAAGCTATTGAATGCTGAACTTCGACTTGATGGCGGTGATGGCCACGTCGGCCTGGGCATTGGTCAGGCTCCAGGTGCCATTGGTGCCGGAAGTGAGGCCCGCGAGCAGGTTGTCGGAGAAAGCCGCATCGGCTCCGTACTTGGTGCTGAAGCGCAGCGAGTAGATAAAGCCCAGCCCTTCGCCCAGCGCGTGGGCTTTCACGTCCAGCGTGGAGGCCGATTTCCAGCTGCTCAGGTAGGACACCGCCGACAGGGCAATGGTCTTTTCCAGCTCCGTGCGGATAACATCAGCCTGAGTTTTCACGCCAGCCGCGTCGTTGTTAACAATGGCCGCGCGGCCCTTCAAGAAGGCCAGGTACACGCCGGGCGAAGCCAGACCGTTTTTCTCGTTCAGGTAGCCGGCCAGAAACCGCTCGCGGGGCGTCAGGTTGATGTCCGTGGTCATGATGGCGTTGGACGTGAGGTAGCCGTAGGCCAAATCCCAGTTATGCTCCAGCTCGGAGTAGGCTTTGCCGGCTACCACCTGGCGGTTATCGGCCTTCAGGGCATTGTCGGTGAGCAGCACGTTGTCAATCTGGTCGAGCAGCAGGGCCCCAATCAGAGCCTTCTGAATCACCTGGTTCACTTCAATACCTTGCTCGTCCACAAGGTAGCGGCCCAGCCGGCCGGCGCTGCCGGGCGTAGCCACGTTGTTCACCGACTGGCTGGTGGTGGCCAGCTTGGTCAGCTGCTGGTCGAGGTAGACGCGCACCGTTTCGGCGTTAGTGGCCGGGAACGAGGCCGCAGTGGTAGCGCGCAGCGACAGGCCCGAGCCGTTCAGGCCGGTGCCGGTGAAGTAGCTGCCGGTATTGTTGTAGTAGCCGCGCAGCTTGGCCGCATCCAGGGTAGCGGGTGTGGCCGGGGCCGCCGCGGCCACCAGGGCCATGTAGGCATTCAGCTCCGAGAACATGTCCAGGCGCTGGTTCGCGGTCGTCAAATCCACCGTGGACTGCCCGCCGGCATCTTTGAACGATTCCGTGTACTTCGAGTTGGCCGTCAGCGTACTGGCATCCAGCTTGGCGCGCAGGGCCGGGGCCGACTCGGTGTCATTCTTGTCGCAGGAAGTAAAACCAAAAGCCAGGGCAACCAGCGCGCCGGGAACGAACTTAAACGTCATAAGAAACAGGTTTAGCAGAAGGAGCAGTAAACGATGCCTCAAAGGTATTACCCTTATTTGGAATTATTCCAAATAAGGGTAAAGTTTTTTATAAAATGTCTAAATAGTATAATAGTATATATTATATATTTACCCTTCGATACCCAAACTATCCTCGTGAATGCTCCCGGCGGGCGCTTCGGCCTGCTGCCCGGCCTGCCGCCGCAAGCCACGCCGTAAGGCGATTAGGGCCATTGCACCAAATGCGTAGTTAGCGTTGCTATAGTTGAGCTAATATTCACAACGCATTGACCACTAACATACTTTGAACAAGGCAAGTTGTGAGGAGGCTGTTGTAACTATTTGAGCAGCCAGTAAAACATTTCACTGAATCCTGGCGCTGGAAAGGGCCTTCCGATTCAGCAATCGACACATGTTTTTTTTAAGCTCAACCTGAAAACGCTAACTACGCATTTGGTACAATGACCCTAATCTACAAGCCGTGCTGCGGGAAATTGAGGCTGCGCGGCACTGCGAGCAGCAGGTGGGGTGCGGCGTGGAATTCGTATCTGGGGAATTGAATTTTCGGCTCCGCACCTGGCTGCCGCCCGGCAGTGGCTGGCTGATAGCGGGCCTCTCTAGAACAGCGTGCCGGAGCTGACGATGAGAAAAGCAGTCCAGCGCTTGAATCTCTTTTTTTATTCTTATTTGCAGGTAGTTGAGCCTGCCCGGAGTTGTAGCCACTTTGTACCTGCGCCATGAATATGCTGTCCCGCATTCACGATAAGGCCAGGCCCATTGGGCTATTTCTGCTGGTAATGCTCGTCATTTTGGGCAGTAGCATGGTAGAAAGGCGGCTGATGAATAAAGTCACCACCTCGCTTTCATCGCTGTACCAGGACCGGCTCCTGCCCGCCACGGGCTTGTTCGAGCTCAATAACCTGCTCTACGCCAAGCAGCAGCTGTTGACAGCGTATGAGGCCGCGTCGGCGATGGAGCGCCGCCGGACACTCCAGCTGTTAGCCGGCTACAATCAGCAGCTGGCCGCCATCATCAAGCAGCACCAGGCCACCTATTTGGTAAGGCAGGAAAAGGTGGTGCTACGGGCATTCCAGGCGCGGCTGAACCGCTACAACGCCCTCGAAGCGCAGCTGCACGGGCGGGGCCTTTTTGCGCAGGCGCATATTGAGCAGTTCGACCAGCAGCGAGAAGGCCATAGCGAAGTAGAGGTAGCCCTTTTCGATTTCCTGGTGGGCGGCCTCCATCACCAGCAGCAGGCCAATCATGATGAGGAAGGAGAGGGCCAGCATCTTGATGGTGGGATTCTTGTTCACGAAGTCGACCACCACGCCGCTGAAGGGCAGCATGAGACCCATGGCCCCTATCACGGCCAGTATCATCACCAGCACGTTATCGACCATGCCCACGGCCGTGAGCACGAAATCGAAGCTGAACACGAGGTCGATGACGCCGATTTGCAGCACCACGCGCAGCAGTGTGGCCCGGCCCGTGGTACTGGCGCTGGCTTCTTCCTAGCCCTGCAGCCTGGTGTGGATTTCGGTGGTGCTCTTGTACATCAGAAACAGGCCGCCGCCCAGCAGAATCAGGTCGCGCCCGCTACCCAGGTTGCCGATTACCAATATGCCGCACTCTACCCGAAAAGCCTGGCAAGGCGCATGGAATCGATTCAGAAAGTGGGTCTGACTGGACGATGCCCATCGATTTCGCCCACGCCTGAACCAGAACCAGAAAAGCGCCTTAATCGCGCTGATAACCGTCTTTACCAGTAATTACGGGCGCACGTTGCCTGCCACAACCACCGCCCACACCACCAAAACGCGGCCAAGCACCCGCCCGGTTTTGCATTCAAACATAACCGCGCTAGTGCCGCAAAATCAGCACCTGCTGTCCTTCCCTGAAGTCAAGCACGAAACCCTGACTGAGGTATATGCGCTCAATGTGTTGTTCAAAAGTCGGGGCTCGGTTCGCATGCTTGGCAAAGGGCCCAGGCGTTTCATACATTTCCCGTACTTCCTCCAACTGATATATTGTTTCGGCCGGAGCCACAGCAACCGGTTTGACAACAGATTTGCGAACGGGCTTCACGGCAGGAGCTGGTAGCACCTCCTGACTACGACGGAATTCTTCCAGCAGTAGTTTGCCCGTAATGCACTTATAAGCGTAATCAGCGGGCTTACGAATCTTGGCTTTACGTGGGCGTTGAAGCACTTCTATCACATAATCCAGGTAATCAACCGGGTACTGGCCCTCCACCAGATGCCGGCGAATGACCTCGCAGCCAGCTTCTGCAACCCCCATTGCCAGCAAGCTCATCGCCCAGAGCTCCATTGCAGTGGCAGGCTTGGCGACTGCAAACGGCAATTTGGTAGCAGATGGCTCCAATACCAACGGTCCCGCATTGAAGGTAAAGCGAATTTGCTTGACTGCCTTGCCTACTCGCAGCAGTTCCATTTCGAACCGCAAGTCCGTGTCAGCCAACTCTTCCTGCGCTTTGTCCAGAACCTTCGCTTTAAAGTTATTGAACCGGTCCGTGTACTCTTCAGACCGGATTCCCAGTCGAAAACGCAAGTCTTCTACCGTGAACGTGCGCGCACCAAACGTGCGGTATTCAGAAAGCAACCAGTAAATCTTAAACGAATGACTGCTATTCAAGCTCTTGAGCTCGGCAGTCAGGCTTTTTGTGAAGTTTCCACGTTGCGTGAGTTGCAGCAGGTAGGGGACAAAATCAGGGTTGACTTTGACAAAGAGCCCCCCACGCTGCCGCATGTAGCGCGCTTTGGTAATAAAGGAGATGTATTCGTAGTCCGGTTTGCTGACGCGCTCACCCTTCGGGCCCAGTAACTCCACATACAACGTGCGGTTCAGCAAGCGCTTAGCTAAGCTCTTAATCTGCGAGTAAGCACTTCCCCCCGTTTCATCGCCTACCAGCTCGGGAGCAGGGATGAAGTATTCCTTGAATTCCTCGTCGTCCGGATGAATACGGGACAAAATCGCGGTAAAAGCCCGCCATTCGAGCGTATTTAACACGAACGAGCTATTAATCAACGCATTATGCTGGCGAACTTCCGGACGCGGAGCAATGACGGTTAGCTGGTTATCCACAAAACGGCAATTTGGTAGCAGATGAGGCTTCAAGTTACGCACTCCCCCAATAGCAGTCGGCAATTTGGTAGCAGATAACGGCAGTTGGGTAGTTGGCAAACGGCAATTTGGTAGCAGATAACGGCAATCTGGTAGCAGATGACACCTACCCAAAACGGCAATCTGGTAGTCGGGAAACGGCAATTTGGTAGCAGATAACGGCAATCTGGTAGCAGATAACGGCAATCTGGTAGCAGATGAAGGGTGTAAAATATTATGATTCAATTAGTTGTGGAGCCTGTAAGACTTATAAGACTTATAAGTAAATAAAGACTAGCTAGGTGTTTTTTTGATTTATTAAAATCTGCGGTGAACTGCTTAGTGCAAGCCAGCGACGAGTTTGGCTTCGCACACCCGGGGGGGGGGGGCCAACTGCTGCTGAAGGCAGGCAGTGGTGCAGGGTAAGATATAGCGCAAGGGCAAAGCGGAAATGCCAGTTGGAACCAATGCGCCGGATTTTTGCAAGTTCGGGATGTCCCGATAACGGCCGCTTTAGCGGCCCACCCGCGCTGGCGGCTTCATACTGCGTAAAGCTGTAGCGTGAATATAACTTTCTGATTATAGACAATAAGCAGCTCGACACCTATAGCCCTTAATGACTTCTTGAGAAAGACCACCATCATTTGCGGCTGTATCCGTGTGAGTGCTTCCTGCTAGCAGTTACGCTGGCAACGGCGGGTTCGCCGTTCGTGGCGGCGTGGTCGCGCAGCTGCTCCAGCGTGAGCTGGCCCTGCTCGAAGGCCTGGCCGGCCCTACTGTCGAAGGAATCGTAGCGCTGCTGCCGAATCGGCTGGTAATCGGACTTTGGGCGCACGTTGTCGGCTGCGATGAGGGCGCGGGCAAACAGGTCCATGCCGACGACGTGGGCGTGGAACAGGTCCTGCAATGGTTCACTAAAGTACTCAAGGAGCCAAGACTGGCTTTTAAGTAAGGGGCCTCTCAGAATACAGAAAAATAACACGCTAAAGGACGGATGTAGCGCGCGACCCCGGAGATGCGCTGGCACCGGGAAACCTCGTTCACCCCACGCTGGCCCGCACCCGGGGGCTGCTCGGCGGCAGCAGACATGAAGGTGGCTAAAAAGCAAAATCAGTACCGCAAACTTCGACGTGCAAAGTGTAGGACAAATGAATAAATAAATCATTGTATCCCTCATAAGACATTCATTTCATGGGCATTAATCTTGTATCCTCATACGGTTGGCATCGCCAGCCGGTGCCCATCGCCTCCGGGTGAAACTGGCCTTCCGGGAGCAGTATTTTAAGTAGTAGATACTTCGATGTCCGGCATGCTTTTTTGCGGAATTTCCTTATTGTACCTCGTGCCTCCGAACCTGAGAATAGCACGTGCTCAGACTCTCATGCGGACTAATTCGTGGCGCCCCAGTCCACCTGCAGGCGCGCCCCAGCCCACCAACTATACCCACTGGGGTCTGGACGAGGGCACCTGTATCCCCCATTCCTACGGCCCCGCCCAAGCCGTTTTCAACGAAGCCGAAGCCACCCCGGGTTACGCCCCCACCGGCGATACGGAGTGGAACCTGCGATACACGCCCCTTTTCGGGGTCGGTAGCCGCCAGCGGCGGCGCGCCACCATCGCCCAAAACCGGGAAGGTAGCAGTGCCGCCGGCACGCGGGCACAAAGCCCAGGTGCCTTCCGGGTAGGCGCGGCCCGCGAGCTACCGGCCAGCCTGGCCACGAAGCGCCCGGCCCGTTCGATGCGCCGTTCGTGGCCGCGCGCCTGGACGTGACCAGGCGGGTCATCTGCATTCCGATGGTATTGATTTTCCTCAAAGGCACACTGCTGTAGCCAGCAAGTAACCGGGTGCCGTCCAACGGGCACCCTTACCTGCTCCACTCATTTCCCAATCAACCTTTATGCGCGTTCTGGTCATTCATTCTGAAGAAGCTTTTTGCCAGCAGCTGTACCACTTTTTGCAGCAGGCCCACTACCTGGTCGACTGTGCCGCCACTCACGCCGCCGCCGTTGAGCGGCTGGCCCGGCACGAATACGATTTTGTGCTGCTCGCCGCCGAACTGCCCGATGGCGACGGCCTGGCACTGTTGCGCGCGGCCGTGCTTGACCCAATGCAGCCGGCTTCGTTCATCGTCCTCACCGCCTCCGCCGGGGGCGTTCACCTCAAAGCCTTCGACCTGGGTGCCGACGATTGCCTGCCCAACACTGTGCTGCTGCCCGAGCTGGAACGCCGGATGCAGGCCATCGTGCGCCGCCGGTTTCGGTTGCAAGACCCTAAAATCCGGTTTGGCAACGGGTTCGTGATGGACCTGGCCGCCCACACCCTGCGCCATAATGCGTGCCCCGTGCCGCTCAGCAGCAAACAGTTTGATTTGTTGCACTACCTGTTGCTGCACCGCGGCTATCCCCTCACGCGCCAGCAACTGGGTGCCCACGTCTGGGGCGATGATGTGGCCAGCCAACGTGCTTCCAACTACATCGACGTGCACATCAAGAACCTGCGCAGGGCACTGGCCAGCTTTGCTTCGCCCGACTTTCTCGAAACCGTGCACAGCATCGGCTACCGCGTGGCCGCCTGAGGTCTGCGTGGTATAGCAAGGCCTGAAATTGGTTTATGATTCTGATAATCAGTAATTAAAATATACAACGCACACCCCGGATGCAAGCCCGGCTCTTCTTAACACCGCCTTCTTACTGTCATGAAATCCTTCGGAACCGCCGCACTGCTGCTCGCCGTAGCCGTACTGGCCGGCCCTGCCGCGGCCCAGCGCCCGGCTACTACCACGCCCTCCTCCAGCATGAGCCGGCCCCCGGGTGGTACGCCCAATAACACCCCGGCCCAAATGCCTGGGCAACCTACTCCCGGCTACGGGCCGGCCGGCCGGCCATCAACACAACCGAAGCAGCCCAGTCAAACCAACAATGGGACTGCTGCAAACTCCGCTTCGCCATCGCCCTACGGGCAGTATCCGGCAATGCCTGGGGTACTACCTACCGAGGTGCCCATGAGTGCGACGCCTGGCCCCACCGATACGCTGCACGTCGACCTGGACCAGGCCCTGGCCCTGTTTATTCAGCGCAACTACAATTTGATTGCCCAACGCTTCAACGTGAACCTGGCTCAGGCAGCGGTGATTCAATCCGGGCTGCGGGATAATCCCAATATTTCGGTGGGGGCCAACGCCTACAACCCCGCCATCAAAACCCTGTTTCCGTTTGGTGCCAAACACGGTGCCGACGTGCCCGAAAACAATGGCAACGCCACGGGCAACACGGTGAACATTCAGGTGCAGCAGCTCATAAATCTGTCGCACTCACGCGCCAAGCTCGTGCAGCTGAGCAGCACCAACGCCGAGGTGCAGCAGGCCGCTTTTGAGGATTTGATGCGCACGGGGCGCTACCAGCTGCTGCAGACGTTTTACAACGTTATTGCGGAACGGCGGCGGCTCCTGTTGCTGCAGCAGCAGCGCGACCAGCTCGACCGCCTGCTCGTCGGCTTTCAGGAGCAGCTGCGACTGGGCACCGTGGCCGGCTTTGAGGTGACGCGCCTGGAGCTGGAGCGCGAAAGCCTGGAAAAAGACCACTCGGACCAGCTGGTGCAGCTGGGCGGCGATGAGGCGGCGCTACGGGTTTTTCTGGCCACGCCGGGCACCACGTTTGTAGCGCCCGAGGGGCAACCGCTGCTGCCCGACCCGCCGGCCACGCTGCCCACGCGGGCCGACCTCACCACGCTGGCGTACCAGGCCCGTCCCGACCTGCGCGCCGCCACCCGCCAGACCACTTATGCGCAGCAAAACCTCCGGCTCCAGAAGGCGCTGGCAGTGCCCAAGGTAGCGGTGGGAGCCTCCTACGCTTCGTACGGCAGTACTTACGCCAATTTTTACATGCTGCAGGCCGCTATGGATGTGCCCGTGTTCAATCGCAACCAGGGCAACGTGCAGGCGGCGCAGGTGGGCATTCAGCAGAGTGGCAATGTGCTGAGCCAGGTGAACCTACAGGTGGAGCAGGACGTGGCCGCCGCCGTGGAGCAGCTGCAGCACGCCACGGATTTGCGCCGCCGCGTGACCCCGCGCTTCGTGGCCAGCATTCAGGATGTGAGCCGCAACGCCACCCGCGACTACCAGCTGCGCCTGATTGATTTGGTGAGCTTTATCGACAAAATCCGTGCTTACAAAGATGCCCAGATGCACCTCATCGACGTGGGCAACCGCCTGGAGCTAGCCAAGCAGCAAGTCAACTACGTCACGAATACCCCGGTTTTTACCAATTAATCCGCGTTGGCGGCGGCTGGTTAGTAGGCGCCTCGGCACATCTTTTTTTTCTCCAATTACTATGTTTTTGTCCTCCCGTTTGCTTTCGGGGCTGCTTTGTGCGGCCGTAGGAGCCGGTAGCCTCAGCGGCTGCGGTTCCAAATCGGAAGAGCTGCCCGTCAATACGAAAGACCTGAGCAGCGGCTATCGCACCGATACGGTGCATCTGCGCTCCCCCGAGCAGGATTTGCGGTTCACCGGCAAGGTGAGCTACGACCAGAGCCGGGTGGACCGGATTTTTCCGGTCGTGAGTGGAAACGTGCTGGACGTGAACGCCGCCCTGGGCGCGCAGGTAACCCAGGGGCAGCTCCTGGCCCGCGTGCAGAGTGCCGACGTGAGCGGCTACCTCAATACTTACAACGCGGCCAAAGCCGACCTCGCCGTGGCCGCCCGCAACGCCTCCAATACGGAGCAGCTCTACAAGTCCAGCTTCGCGTCGCAGAGCGACCTGGTGGCGGCCCGGGCGCAGCTCGAAAAGGCCCGCTCTGCCTTCCGGGGTGCCGAACAGGTGCTTAAAGTATACGGCGCTACCGGTGGCGGAGCCGCTAGCGGCAAGCCCGTGTACACGGTGAAGGCGCCCGTGAACGGCTTCGTGGTGGAGCGCAACATCAACCCCGGCATGCAGCTGCGGGCCGACAACGCGACTCCGCTCTTCACCATTTCCAACCTGACGCGGGTATGGGTGCTGATTAACGTGTACGAGTCGGATGTCGCCGTGGTGAAAGTCGGGCTGCCGGTTGTCATCACCGCGCTGGCCTATCCGGACCGCACGTTTCAGGGCAAAATCACGAACATTTCCAGCGTGGTCGACGCCGATACGCGGGTGCTGCAGGCCCGCGTGGAGCTGGATAACCCTGGCGGCCTGCTCAAGCCCGACATGTTCTGCACCATCACCCTGAGCCAGCCCCAGGCCGGGCAGGCCCTGGCCGTAAACCCCACGGCCGTCATCTTTTCCAACGACCAGTACTTCGTCATCCGCCGCAAGGCCGGCACGCCCGCGCCTAGCCCCGAGCAAAATGCCAGCGTGGCCTACGAAGTGGTGCCGGTGAAGGTGTTGCGCTCCAGTGCGCGCTACCGCTTCGTGACCGGCGGCCTGCACGACGGGGATTTGGTGGTGACGCAGGGCAGCCTGCTGCTATACAACGACTTAAAAGGTAATTAATCTACTGATTCGAGATTGTCAAACGGTCATGCTGAGCGCAGCCGAAGCATCTCTACCGCAGTAGTAATCCATTGCCGAGGTAACGAAGCGGGCGAGATGCTTCGGCTCCGCTGCGCTGCGCTCAGCATGACCGGCCGCTGTCTAAAGTATCCGGCCACTTACTTGACCAAAAACATCCATGAATAAAATTATCAAGGGACTCATCGGCTTTTCGCTGCGGCATCCCTACGTCATCTTTTTCATCACCGCGCTGGTGGTGGTGGCCGGGTCTGTGTCGTTCTACTACACGCCCGTGGAGGCCTATCCCGACGTGACCAATACCGAGGTGGTCATTATCACGCAGTGGCCGGGCCGCTCGGCCGAGGAAGTGGAGCGCTTCATTTCCGTCCCGATTGAGACGGAAATGAACTCCATCACCCACAAAACGGTGATTCGCTCGATTAACCTGTTCGGGCTTTCGTTCATCAAAATTGTGTTCGAGGACGGCACCGACAACTTCAATGCCCGCATGGAAGCGGCCCAGAAGCTGGCCAACGTGAACCTGCCCGACGGCGTGGCCGCCAACGTGCAGCCCCCCACTGGCCCCACCGGCGAGATTTATCGCTACACGCTCGTCTCCAAAACGCGCTCCGTGGCGGACCTGAAGACGCTGGAAGACTGGACCATTGAGAAAAACCTGCGCGCCGTGCCCGGCGTGGCCGACGTGGTGAGCTTCGGCGGCCGGGTCCGCACCTTCGAGGTAGCTGCCAACCCCGGCTTGCTGAGCAAATACGGCCTGACGGCGCTTGACGTGTACTCGGCGCTGCAAAAATCGAACGTGAACGTGGGTGGCGATGTGCTGCGCGAGGGCCAGCAGGCCTTCGTGGTGCGCGGCATCGGCATTGTGACCAGCGTGCCCGACATCGAGAAAATCATGATTAAAAACGTCAACGGCGTGCCCGTGCTCGTGCGGAGCATTGGCACGGTACAGGCCAGCTACCTGCCGCCGCTGGGCGTGGTGGGCCGCGACGCCAACGACGACGTGGTGGAAGGCATTGTGCTCATGCGCAAGGGCGAAAACCCCGGGGCCGTGCTGCCCGTGCTCGAAGCCAAGGTGAAAGACCTGAACGAGACCATCTTGCCCAAGGACACCAAAATCAAGGTGTTCTACGACCGCACCGAGCTCAACCAGCACACCCTGCGCACCGTGGGCGAAAACGTGGCCATGGGTATTCTGCTAGTGACCATCGTGCTGCTGCTGTTTCTGGCCGACTGGCGCACGACGGTGACCGTGGCGCTGGTTATTCCGCTGGCCCTGCTGTTTGCCTTCATTCTGATGCGCATCAAGGGCATGAGCGCCAACTTGTTGAGCATCGGGGCCATCGACTTCGGTATTATTATCGACGGAGCCGTGGTGATGGTTGAGGGCTTGTTTGTGATGCTGGCGCTCTGGGCCGCACAAGACGGCATGGAACGCTTCAACAAGCGGGCGAAGATGGGCCGCATCCTGAGCACGGGCCTGGAGATGGGCAAGTCCATCTTCACGTCCAAGCTCATCATTATCACGGCCTTCATCCCAATATTTTCCTTCCAGAAAGTTGAGGGCAAGCTTTTCTCACCGCTGGCCTACACCATCAGCTTCGCGCTGCTCGGGGCCCTGCTGCTGGCCCTCACGCTGGTGCCGGTGCTATCCAGCATCCTGCTAAACAAGAACGTGCGCGAGCGCCACAACCCGCTCATTGAGTTCCTGAACCGGACTTACGCTCCCCTGCTCGACAAGGTGATGGCCTACCCGCGCCGGGCCATGGGCACGGCCCTGGTGGCGCTGGTGCTGGGCGTGGGGGCCTTCCACTTCGTGGGTACCGAGTTTCTTCCTCACCTCAACGAAGGCTCGATTTACGTGCGGGCCTCCATGCCGCTAAGCATCAGCCTGGAAGATTCGTACCACTACACCAAGCAGTTCCGGCAGGTGTTTGAGAAATATCCCGAGGTGCGGGGCGTGATTTCGCAGACCGGCCGCCCCAACGACGGCACCGACGCCACGGGCTTCTTCAACCAGGAATTCTTCGTGGACCTGTTCCCGGCCGATGACTGGAAGCGCAAAATCTCCAAGGACGAGCTGATTGCCGAGATGCAGCACGACTTGAACCGCTTCCGCGGGGTGGACTTCAACTTCTCGCAGCCCATCAGCGACAACGTGGAGGAAGCCGTGTCGGGCGTGAAGGGCTCGCTGGCCATCAAAATCACCGGTCCTGACCTTGACTTGCTCGACAAAAAGGCCACGGCGGTGTACAACGTGATGCACAAAATCAAGGGCGTGGAAGACCTGGGCGTGTTCCGCAACCTGGGCCAACCCGAGCTGCGCATCACCCTCGACCCCGACAAAATGGCCCAGTACGGCGTGGCTGCCGCCGATGCCAACGCCGTCATCGAAATGGCCATCGGCGGCAAGGCGGTCAGCTCGGTGTTTGAAGGCGAGAAGAAGTTCGACCTGCGCCTGCGCTACGACCAGCCCTTCCGCTCGTCGGTGGAGGCCATCGGCGACCTGCTGGTGCCCACCCTGAACGGTGGCAAAATCAAGCTGGGCGAGTTGGCCGTCATTAAAAACGTGTCCGGCCCGGCCTTTATTTACCGCGAAGACAATGCCCGCTTCATCGCCGTGAAATTTTCCGTCCGGGGTCGCGACCTGGGCTCGACGGTGGCCGAGGCCCAGCAAAAAGTGGCCAAGGCCGTGCCGCTACCCGAAGGCTACCGCACCCAGTGGAACGGCGAGTTTGAAAACCAGCAGCGGGCCCAGCGCCAGCTCAGCATCGTGGTGCCGATTTCGATTCTGGCCATTTTCTTCATCCTCTTCGTGTCGTTCGGCAACGCCCTGGATTCGACGCTGGTGCTGCTCAACGTGCCCTTTGCCCTCATTGGCGGCATTGCGGCGCTGCTCATCACGGGGGTCAACTTCAGCATCTCGGCCGGCGTGGGCTTCATCGCCCTGTTCGGCGTGGCCACCCAGGACGGCGTGATTCTGGTGAACAAGTTCCGCCACAACCTGCGCGACGGCATGGACCTGGTGCCCGCCATCAAGGAGGGGGCTAAG
>NZ_JAHLZY020000002.1 GCF_018967865.2 Hymenobacter siberiensis | reverse complement strand
GCAAGGTGTACCTTTCTGGCTCCTACCTGGTGTCGTTAGCGGGCGTCGGCCTGCCCCGGCTCCGGGCCACCGAACGGCTACCCGTTTAACCTTTTAACCAAGGCCAACAGTATGTCTGTTTGGTAAACATGCTATTATATACCAATGCAATGTATTGGTTAAATGTCACTTACATAACATATATGAGGAGCTTATAAGATTGACGACAGGCACAGGTCTGCGGGGTGTTGCTACAGTGCCCGGCCGTGGTGCCAGGGCGATTTACCCACCACAAAGCCTATAGCAGCAGTTACTTTACCAAAGGGACACTCATGGAACTCATATCGTTTAGTGCACATGTCGCCACCTTTGCCCAACGATAAATGAAGGACCTCGCCGAGATTTTCGCAGCCAAACTTCTTCTTTCGGCCGATGTCCAGGTAGTTTTTGACGCCCGTCGGCGCACTGACCCAGCTGACACGGTGCGCGGCCGGTTCTTTCTGTTACTGGACGAGCGCCCTCCGGTGGTGCTCGGCGAAGTCGTCTACGCCGTGGCATTCCTCACCCAGGCCCACGAATACGTGCGCACCGCCTACTTGAAGGAAGATGCCGAAAAGCTGCTCAACCACTTGGCCGGGGAAACCGCGGGCGACTAATGCTACTTCGGGAAAGTCTAGTGGATAAGGCCTGATAAGGTTGACTTATCAGGCTTGACACACCGCTAGGGGCGGCCCAGCAAGCCATAGCTTTCCGGCCCTGCTTCGGAACTGCTCACAGTAACTTTATCCCCTTGCTGTTACAAAGAAGGCCAGGATGCGGCTACCCCGGGTTGGGATGCATTGGTCGGCCTTTTACTTCGGCTCGATGATAAAGGCGTCCTTCACTCGTCGGGCGGGCTGCTTGCCGAGGGCTTGCAAGTCCCGGTTGAGCGCTCGCAATTCGGCCACGTGCAACGGCAGCGCGTGCTCATCGGGCTGAAAGGTGGTGCCAGTGGGGTAGTCGAGGCCGGGCGTGCGGCTCATCTCAATGTGGTTGCCCACCACGTAGGTTACCTTGTGGTGGGCGGCAAAGGTTACCAGGCGCTGGATGCTCGCCTGAAAGGCCGGCCAGTCCTGCACGTACAGCCGGCCCGGATACACCGTGTCCCCGGTGAAGAGCAGGCGCGTAGCGGGGTCGTAGACGGCAATGGAGGCCGCCTGGTGGCCCGGAATCGGAATGATTTCCAGCGCCCGGTGGCCCAGCTCAAACACGGCGGATTGCAGGGGCCAGGCCGGCAGGCCGAAGAATTGCTGCACCTGGTCGGCTTCCAGGCCCACAAGGCGCACGTGGGGCTGGCCGCGAAACTGCGCATCGGCGGCCCGGTGGTCGCTGTGGTTGTGGGTGTGCGCGACGACGAGCTCCAAGGGATGGCCGTGCGCCGTTTCCCCGCTTTGCAGCAGTTGCCGCACCGTGCGGTAGAGCGGGAAGGCCACGGAATCAGCCGTGGCCCCGGTGTCCAGCAGCAAGGCCCGTTGCTCGCCCACGAACAGAAATAGAAAAGGCGCCTCGTAGTTCAGGCATTTGTTTTGCCGCAAAATCCAGGTCTGCGCATCGTAGCGCACCACCTGAATGGCGGGGTCGGTCTGACCAGCACAGTCGGCGGCCCCGTGCTGCCAGGCGACGCGCTCCAGGTCGAGGGCGGGTTGATTTCGGACGGCCGTGCAGGCCCCAAGCGCGCAAGCCAAAAAGGCGAGGCCGGTCAGTACAGGGCGGAAGGTAACGCGGGGAGTGGGCATTGGGGTAGTCCAGTAACAACGGACAGTGAGCGAAGATAGGGTGGTTTTCAGGTCGTATTCGAATTGATGGGGCGAGCGGTCGCCCTACCGGGCACGACCCAGGGCAGCGTGGCGGCGGTGGCGGTTGAAGCAGGTGTCGAGGTAGTAAGCTCCCTTCAAGCGGGCATCTTCGAGTGAGGCAAGAGCAGTGCCGTAGGGCAGAAATTCGGTTTTGAGGGTGCTCCAGCCAGACTCCACCGGGTGCCCGTACCGGCGGGCGTGGCGCATAAAGGCCGCTTGCGCCGCCGCCTGCCACGGAGCAGGCACGGCGGCCGACTTTTGCCGCCATTGGTAGTAGCCGACCGCGCTCACGGCCAGCACCCGGCGCAGGAACTGCACGGGCCACCGCTCGGTGCGGGTCGCGATGAAGGCGTAACGACTCATGACTGGGGCAGTTGGGAAAAGATGGTCACGACTTTTTTAAATAGCGCGCTCTATTTCCACGCGCTAGAGCGCGGCCCGCAGCTGCTTGATTTCGGCGCGCTCCGCGCTGCTGGGCACGGCTGCTTCCAAGACCTGGCGTTGCCAGCGACCCAGTAGCGCGGGCGAAATGCCCTGGGCACGGGCCACGTCGCTTTATCGGGCACCGGCCGCTAC
Organism: Hymenobacter siberiensis; assembly: GCF_018967865.2. Taxonomy (NCBI): domain Bacteria; kingdom Pseudomonadati; phylum Bacteroidota; class Cytophagia; order Cytophagales; family Hymenobacteraceae; genus Hymenobacter; species Hymenobacter siberiensis. The sequence continues at coordinate 35,609 of NZ_JAHLZY020000002.1, read as the reverse complement.
TTGGCGGACGCACCCGGCCTTGAACACCGGCGTGTATTACTTGCGGGTGGTGGGCAACCCAACAAGACTCAGTTTCTCGTTCATGGGCAGCGGAAGGTAAAACTTCGCGCTGTCCTTTTCACCTACTCTACCCTACTATTTTTCAGGTACAAAAACGGGGCAGCCCGACCTTTGGGGTTACGACACCACCAAAAACCCGTTCTGCCCCGTGAAGCAACACTTCGCCGCTAAAATTACGACGCTTTTGCAGCAGGCCCCGTTTGTGGGCCACTTGTCCCGCCAAAAGTTTGTGGGCCAGTTTATTCTTGGCCTGATAAAGAGCCGCAACGTGCAATTCGGCGAGGTGGCCCAGCACCTCAATGACGCGGCCAAGCCCGCCTCGAACGAAACGCGCATTCAGGACTTTTTCCGCGAAGTAGACCTCAATTACGTACTGGTGGCCAGGATTTTACTGAGTTTGTTGCCTGCGCAGGGCAAGCTGCGCTTATGCCTCGACCGCACGGAGTGGGACTTCGGCCAGTGCCAAGTGAACATCCTGCTCGTCACCGTCGGCACGGGCGAGGTCCACGTGCCCCTTTATTGGCACCTGCTCGACAACCGCAGCGGCAACTCCAACGCCGCCGACCGCATCGCGGTGCTCGAAAAGTGCCTGGCCTTGCTGGGCAAAGACCGCATCGGCCTGGTCGTGGGCGACCGGGAATTTGTCGGCCATGCGTGGTTCAAGTGGCTCAAAGACAATGGGCTTAATTTTGTCATGCGCCTGCCCAAGCACCACTGCCTGACCCACGCCGACGGCCGGCGGCAGGCCGTGGCCGACCTGGGCCTGGTGCCGGGGCAGGTGCGCCGCTTCGCCCACGTGCAGGTCGACGGAGTCTGGGGGCAGGTCTGGGTCAAGGCCGTGGCGGCGGACGCGTTTGTCTTCCTGTTTGCCACGGCCGGTCTGAACCACCTCGAGCAACTCTATGCCAAGCGCTGGACGATTGAGCAATGCTTTCAAAATCTGAAAGGGCGGGGCTTTAACCTGGAAGCCACCCACTTGCGCTGTTTCCAAAAGCTGCGCAAGCTCGTGGCCCTGGTCAGCCTGGCCTACGCGTTTTGTCTGGGCGTGGGCGCGGCCGCCCACGGCGGCCGCCAGCCCATTGCCCGCAAAAACCACGGCTACCGGGCCGCCAGCCTGAGCCGCCACGGCCTCAATCTGCTCCGCCAACTCGCCCGCCCGCTGACCCTGCCCGAGGACCCATTGGCCCGCTTGGTTGAAACGCTACTGAACTGGATTACGAGGCAACTTGCTAAAAATCAATTACTAAAAATAGTAGGGTAGAGTACTTTTCACCTATACCACCTCAGGCCAGCGACTGTCGATAGGTTCCGACAAAGTTTCCTTATTATCCCGGTCGTCGAAGAAAAGAAGACGGTAACCCGGTTGGAGGCTGGCTGAAAATGCCATATATCTCTTATCCCCCTCCGCTTCCTCAATGAACCTTGCTAAACCCCATTGGCGAGACGAAACATAATGGAGTTGTTTAGAAAGTCACAAAAGGTACTCAAACGGTCATGCAGCGCGCAGCGAAGCATCTTGCTCGCATCGTTGAACGGGCCTGACGATGCGAGCAAGATGCTGCGCTGCGCGCTGCATGACCGTTCGGGGACTTTCTAAACAGCTTCAATAGTTTAAACTTTTGGTCCAAACTTTTAACCAAAGCCACTTATTCCGTCCATTCGCAACGGGCTAGAAACGGCCGAGGGTGCAGAACGTGAACAAGGCCGTCCGGAACCGTGAAGCGCACCAGGCCCAGGTCCAGCACGGTGCGGGCCACCGGCCGTGGGTCGAACGCCATCCATTGGTAGATGACCACGCGGTGGGCTTCGCGCCGCAGCCGAAACGGGTTGAGGGCATAGGACAGCCGCCAATCCTGCTGCTGCTGCAGCGTGACCACCGCCGTCTGGCCCACGGACAGGGCCGCGAGCCGCCGGCGCACCACCGGGGAGTGGCGGATGTACACACTCGATAAGTACAGGTTCCGGCCGCCGCCGTGTAGGTAATGGTCGATGACGGCGGCGCCCTCGGGGTACCGCAGGCCGCCCAGTGTCACGATGCCGCCATAGAGCAGGCGGCATTGCCAGCGGTCAAGGACCGTGTTCCGGTCCGCCAGCTGCCGGCGGTGTATTCCTACTAAGTGGGCATCGACGCCGCGCTCCACTAGCCGTCCAATGGGGCTCCAGAGCACCAGGGCGAGAAAGAAGAAGAATAGCAAAACCCTTTTTAGATGCCTCATACTCCACCCGTTTTTTACAGGTGTGTCACGAAGATAGGTTTACTGTAGGGGTTCTTGTTCCAAAAGGGTGGTTTTACACGCTAAGTCCTTTATCAAAAAGGGTAGCCCAAAAACCTGCTTAAAAAGGGCGATTCCAAGCAATCAATATAAAATCCGAGGCTTATCAAAAAGGAACTCCTTTTTGATAAGCCTCGGATTTTATATTGGCAATAACCACTTAATCAATTAGTTAAATGCTTAGCGTGTAAAACCGCCCTTTTGGAACAAGAACCCCAAAACGTGTGGCAGCGGGGTTTCAAAACAGTTTTGAAAAGGTTTCAGAAAGGTTTCAAAATGCCGACGAAGGGAGGTAGACTGTCCTTTGGCTCCCGCACGGGCAGCCGGTACTTCATTGTCCATTCACCGGATGGAAACGCGGCGGACCACTCGTCTTTCTGCCAAGGAAGAAAGAGGATATGCCCTTTAAAACCAATCGCTGGCTCCTCTATTTTCAAGCACGCGCCTGGGTCAACTCCGCGGACTGCGCGGCCAACAGGCGGAGCAGCTCGGCTTCCAGGGCAGGCACCGAGGCCACGAGCTGCTCGTAGGAATCGATGACAAAGTACACGTCCTGCATCCGGTCTTTCACGTAGGGTGTGGCCAGGATATGGGCCACGTCGAAGGGCCGTCGGGCGGCCCCATCGCTCAGGCAATACCGGGTCTCCCCGGCCGACGACAGAATGCCCGCCCCGTAGATGCGGAGCGCGCCTGCTTCGGTAATGAGACCGAACTCGACCGTAAACCAGTACAGGCGCGAGAGCAGCTCCACGGCGTAGGGGTCGTGAAGGTGGCGGAGCGCCAGGATGCCAACGGCTTGCAGGAAATCGGCAAAAAACGGGTCCGTAAGCAGCGGTACGTGGGCAAACACGTCGTGGAACATGTCGGGTTCTTCGAGGTAGTCGAGCTGGGCCGGGGTGCGCAGCCAGGTGGTGGCCGGAAAACGCCGGACCGCCAGCAGCGCAAAAAACGTGCGGTCGTCGACGATGCCGGGCACGGCGACCAAGTTCCAGCCGGTGGCCTGTTCCAGCAGCGGGTTGGTGGCGGCGAAGTCGGGAATGCAGCCGGCCTGGAAATGGATGCGGGGCAGCCCTTCGAGAAAGCGGCGCGAGGCCGCAGTGGGCAGGACCTGCATCTGGCGCTCGAACAGGATGCGCCACACCCACTGGTCGTCGGCGGTGTAGCGGGCGTAGTCTTGGGGCAGGGCAGTGAAAGCGGGCGCGGGGGAGTCGAGGTGCATGAACGAGGGAAGGGGGATGCCGGGCAGAACACAAAAGCGTTAAAGGGGGGCCTGCCGATTGACAACTAACCAGTTATTTATAAGTTTATTGGTCTGTAATAGCTGCCTACTGCGCAATACGCGCAGTGGCGAAAGCACACAAAAGTAGGCTGGGAAGTACGGGAAGAAAGCACGCGTCTGTTTGGAGCGGCGGGTATGCTGTCCGGGCTACAGAGGTTGGGGGGGCTTGTGCTTGCCGCCGCCGCCGTTCTCGGGAAAGCCAGAGCAGGGGTTCTTTCAGTAAGCGGGCAAACGCCTGCCCGAAGCCCACAAAAGGCCCTTTATACTGCGTGGATGTACTTCCAAAGCGCGCGTCTCAGAAAATACACGTTTGGCGGGACGACAGAATGATGCGCAAAATGGCCAGCCAGCACGTTTAAAAACGGTTCTACTACTCATTTCCCGAATCGATGGCTCGCCTCAACGACGGCAACTGACCTTTTGAGCTGACTTTTGTGGCCTTGGCGTAGGAGTATGTCTGCTTCCTAAAAGAACCCCTAGCGCTAATAATAAAGTGCGTGGTCGACCACCCATGAATGAAGTGTAGAGGATGTACTGGAACTTAAATGAACTCCGGGCAGCACGCATTACATGGTCCCTCCTTCTAGGCGAAATTGAGTTCACGAAGACGGTACTTTCCCATGACGAACCTCCCGTGTAGTCGGGCCCCGCGTGCGGCCCAGTGCCCCAGCTGGTTCTCTGGACGCGTTGGGGTGTCCTAGGCTCGGCTTCGGCGAGGAAAAGCGGCCGCAGGCGGAGGAGCGGGTAGGGGCGGTCGTGCCATTTCGTGCTGCAAGGCCCGCAGGCGGGCGCGGTGCTCCGCTTCCTTACGCAATTGGTACGCATCACATGCGAGTTCGAAGGCTGTTTTCATGGAATTAATAAATTTTGTCAGCAAATAACAATAAAATACGGCGATTATGCTTACTAACTACTCGGACTGGGGGATGGCTTTTTCTTCAGGCGGGCGCAGCTTCATGCCTGGGGTTCAGCGAAAGGGTCTGACTAGCAAGAGCGGGCTGTCCTTAATGGATGCTTCTGCTCTTGGTACGGTGGGCCGGCCCCAACCCGTGTCCCGATGGAAACGCTGGTAGCCAGGGGCTTATTGCGGGGCTTGTGGTTCGGGTGCTGGGGCTTGGTCGGTGGGCTCGGCGTTGTCGCGGGCCGTTGCGTACTGCAACCCGATGGTGCCGTGGGGTGGGCTGGCCATCTCGGCAGGGGGGCGTCGGCCCCGTCACCGGCGCGGGTGCCGGGGCGCTGGCGGTCGGCGGGGCCGGTTGGAAAGGCGTGCTGGTGGTTATTTCGATTGGGACCGAAAAGGTGTGCGTCGTGGGGGTTTCCGCTGGCTGCGCGGCGCTTCCCGCGCGCAGGGCTGCGGGCGGGGCCGGGCTAACCGCGGCGGTCGGCGCCACCGGGTTCGCAGCTGCACCGGGGGCGCCGACCGCCGCGTCGGGCACCGGAAGGGCCGCGGCCGCAACGGGAACAACCAGCGCCACCGGAACGGCGGGGACCACCGCCGGCAGCGCTTGATCGGACCCTCCCGCAGCGGCGGCGGCAAGCGGGGCCGCAGGGGGGGGCGTAACGGCCGGGTTTGGGGTTGGGGCGTACTCGTTTTGGGGAGACGCCGGCGTGGAAGGGGATTGCGGTTCCATCAGAGAAGGGAAAAAAGGGGGGGGGACAAAAGCGGGCGGCGAACGACCGGGGCGTCCCGCTACGAGCTTCCGCGCACGGGGGCCAAACGCCCGCTGGTCCCCTCCGACGTGGGCGCTGGCGTTAAAACTGGCTGCGGCCTGATTAAAGTTCAGCATTTTATCCCAGTAGTGCAAGGATAACGAACCGCTTTTGCTCCCTCTTTGGGACTCATTGGGCCCGTGAATCAAAAGGCGGGCTACTTTTCCTCTACACTTCCTGCCCGACCCACGATGTCCCGTCTCTTTGCCGCTGTGGTTGCTCGTACTCCGCGAATCCGCTGCTTTTGCCCCGCCCCGCCCCGCCGCTGCGGGTGGGCATCGCCGGCTTGACGCATACGCACGTGCACGGCCTCCTCGGCCGCGCCCAGCACGGCGACCTGGTCCTCGTGGGCATTGCCGAACCCAACCGGGCCCTGGCCGAGCGCTATGCCCGGCAGTACGGCTTCCCCATGGCGCTGGTGTACGCCTCCTTGGCCGAAGTGCTGGCCAAAGCCAAGCCCGAGGCGGTCACGGCCTTTGGCAGCATCTCCGCGCACCTGGCCGTGGTGCAGGCCTGCGCGCCGAAGGGCATCCACGTGATGGTGGAGAAGCCCTTGGCCGTTAATCTCGACCACGCCCGGCAAATGGCCGCCCTGGCCCGCCAGCACCACATCCACCTGCTCACCAACTACGAAACCACGTGGTAGGGCGCCAACCGGCGGGCCTATCAGCTGGTGAACGAGGACCGGGCCCTCGGCGACATCCGCAAAATGGTGGCCCACGACGGCCACCAGGGGCCGAAGGAAATCGGCATTAACGCCGAATTTCTGGCCTGGCTCACCGACCCCGTGCAGAACGACGGCGGGGCCCTGCCGGACTTCGGCTGCTACGGAGCCGACCTCATGACCTGGCTGATGCAGGGGTTCTTGTTGCAAACGGGCGGATTTACACGCTAAGCCCTTCAACCACACCTTATCAAAAAGGTCAGCTCCAAAAAAGTGGTAAAAAGAGCGATTCCAAGCAATTGAGCGGGTGGCCCGAGCTTATCAGAAAGGATTTCCTTTTTGATAATAGTAATTGCAAGTTGCTGATAGATATTTTAAAATCAACGTGTTAAAGGCTTAGGATGTAAATCCGCCCGTTTGCAACAAGAACCCCAAAAGGGGTGTTTACTCGCACATTAAGACGAAGTTGGCGTTACTTGTCAGCATGAAACACACTTTCCTGGCCCTCGCCACGTGTGCGGGGCTGCTGGCCGCCTGTTTGGCGCAAACAGCGGCCCACGCACAAACCGTCAACGCCACGGAGCACTTAACGACGGACCTCCGGGACGTGGTAGGAGCACCGGCTGGCCTCGAAGAATTAACCATTGCGTCGCACGGCAGCCGCCTAGCCGCTTTCATGTACACGGCGGCGGGAAGCCAACTGCACCCGACGCTGCTGTTACTACATGGCTTTCCGGGCAACGAGCGCAACTTGGACGTGGCTCAAGCCGTGCGGCGCGCGGGCTGGAACGTACTCTACTTTGACTACCGCGGCTCCTGGGGCAGCGAGGGCGACTTTTCGTTTGCCAATTGCGTGGAGGACGTAGCCAGCGTGGTCCGGTTTTGCCAGCAGCAGGCGAAACCTTTACGCATCGACACGACCCGGCTGGCACTGTTGGCCCACAGCATGGGCGGCTGGGTGGGCTTGCAGGCGATGGCCCAACTGCCGGCCCTCAAAAAAGCCGTCATCCTTTCCCCCTGGGATATCTACACGGCGGCCGCCGAGCCGGATAAAGCCCGCTTAGCGGCCTTTGAACAGTACGCCGACGGCCTGTTCATGCTGCACAATACCTCGGGCAAGGCGCTGCTGGCACCGGTGCTGGCCAATGCGTCGGCGTATCAGCTCACGGCCCTGGGCCCGGGACTGCGCACGCGGCAACTGGTATTTCTCGACGAAAACCGGCGCAACGAAGCCTGGATTAAGCTCATCGGAGCCGCCAACAAGGCGGGCTTTCGGTATGAAGTATGGGCCACAGACCACCCGTTCAGCAACAAGCGCGTGGCGCTGACCAAAACGGTGCTTGATTTTCTGCGCCAGTAAGCGCTTGGCGGCGCTCCTAGCCAAGCAGCGGCCACCCCAAACCCAGCCCCCTGAAACGCCTTCTTTCGCTAAACGCCTGGCAGCTGGCCAGTACCAAGTGCCAGCAGGCCGCTGTAGCGCGGGGCGAGTTTAAAAAACCCGTCTACGAATCAAAGTTTACGAAACGTGCCGAGGGGATGAGTTTCGTAACCTCGAAACCAGGCGCTCAGGGGAGCAATCTGACACGACTATGCCATCTTTGCTCCCGGGTAGCGGATTGACCTTCGCCGGCTTGCTGGCATCCGGCGTTTGCCTGTTTCATCGCCCACCATACCTGTTCGGCTTCCTGCTTCTATAATGTCATTCCTGATTCCTGCGGTGCTCGGGCAAGGCTGTGGCAAATTTCACAAGATATTATTCCGGGCCTACGACTGGTTTTAGAGGATTATTCACCGACCTTAACCGCTAATTTGGCCCCGCTTCCCGTGTATAAGTCCCTCGTCAAACCCCTGCTCTTCAACCTCGACGCCGAGCGCGCCCACCACCTCGTTTTCGACAACCTGCGCCGGGCGGCGCGGGTGCCGGGCACGCCGGCGCTGCTGCGGGCAATGTATAATTTCCAGCACCCCAGCCTGGCGCGCGAGGTATTTGGGTTGAAATTTCCGAACCCGGTGGGGCTGGCGGCGGGGTTTGATAAGAATGCAGCGCTGACCGATGAACTGGCCACGTTGGGCTTCGGCTTCGTGGAAATCGGGACGGTGACGCCCCGGCCGCAGCCCGGCAACCCGCAGCCGCGCTTGTTTCGGCTGCCACAGGACGAGGCCTTGGTGAACCGCATGGGCTTTAACAACGACGGGGCGGCCGTGGTGGCGGCGCGGCTGGCACGGCGCCGCAACCGCCAGCTCATCATCGGCGGCAACATCGGCAAAAATAAGGACACGCCCAACGAGCGCGCCGCCGAGGACTACGTGGCCGGCTTTGAGGCGCTGGCCGAGGTGGTCGACTACTTCGTGGTGAACGTGAGTTCGCCCAACACGCCCAATCTGCGCCAGCTCCAAGAGAAAAAGCCGCTGATTGAGCTCTTGCAGCAGGTGCAGGCCCGCAACCAGGCCCGCGCCGTGCCACGCCCCCTGCTCCTCAAAATCGCGCCAGACCTCACCGATTCGCAGCTCGACGACATTCTGGAAATAGCCCATGAAACGCAGCTCAGTGGCCTTGTAGCCACCAATACCACCATCAGCCGCGATAATCTGAGTACCGAGCCGGGCCATGTGGCCTCGCTGGGCGCGGGCGGTCTGAGCGGCCGGCCGTTACGGGCACGGGCCACCGAAGTCATCCGCTACCTGCACCAGAAATCCGACGGCGGGCTGCCGATTATTGGCGCTGGCGGCATCCATTCGGCGGCCGATGCGCAGGAGAAGCTGGCCGCCGGGGCTTCGCTGATTCAGCTTTATACCGGCTTTATCTACGAAGGGCCGGCGCTGGTGAGCCGAATAAACCGGAGCCTGGTGCGGGGCTAACACGCTGCGCCCGCCCGCCCACGCTGGTGCCAATAGCGGGTAAGCGGCACGCCCAGAATTGTAGGCTACCCCCCAGCGCCGATGTGCTACCCCGTCTTTGCGCATGGCCGGGGCCGCAAAAAAGCCAGTAAAACCGGCCACGATGTGTGGGCAGCGGTTGAGGGCCAAGAAGGTATCCATGGCAACGGGCGCTGCTAGGGTTGAACCGTAACCGAAAGATGACAGCCCGCCCGGGTTCGACCAAACCAGACCACCTCGATACTCATGGTACCGGCCGAAAATGAAGCAGCCCATGAACTACCGAGTAGTTCATGGGCTGCTTGCCGCCGGAGAATGGCAGCCCGCCAGCGGAGGCTGCGGAATAAAGAGCCAAAGTTAAGATGGATGGTACTGGCCAAGCAATTGGTTACGCGCGCCATTATTTTTTTGACGACGAAATGAATGATAAAAAGCGCGTCGTTTAGCCCATTAGGTCGAAAACATTAGGTCGAAAATAAAATTTGAAAAAAGCGGTGCGAAAAAATTAACACTGCTGATGAACTGCCGGGCGTGATAATGCCGTAATTTTGCATCATGCTTCAACCAAAAAACTTGTTGATGAAGCGCGGGACCCTGCTCGGCTGGGACCCGCGAGTGGACCGGAAGGTCTTCGCCACCATCGGTTCTTCCGATTTTGCCTTTGGTATTTCCGTTATTTTTTCTGCGTGTTGCCCCGCCACCGTTTCGGATTCCGAAACGGTTTTTTTATGTCCAGTGAGTTGGGCATTGTTAAACAACTAAGGTAAAACCGCCGACTCGCAAGTACTGACTTCGTACTTATTTTTTCCCATTCCAGTATGGCACGTAAAGACCTGCTCGACATCGCATCCCTTCACCGGGAGGAAATCGAGTTCCTGCTCGACCAATCCACGTCCTTTAAAAAACTGTTCACCCGCTCGGTGAAAAAAATTCCCGCCCTCGAGGGCAAGTCCGTGCTCATGCTGTTCTACGAGGCCAGCACCCGGACGCACTCCTCCTTCGAGGTCGCGGCGAAACGCCTATCGGCGGAGGTAACGAATTTCGACGTCGCCCACTCCTCCATCACCAAGGGCGAGTCGGTGCGCGAGACCATCGAGACGCTCCAGGCCATGCGCACCGACTACATCGTCGTCCGCCATGGGCACCCCGGCCTGCCCGGCATGATTGCCCGCCAAACCACGGCCTCGGTCATCAATGCCGGCGACGGGGCGCACGAGCACCCCACCCAGGCCCTGCTGGACGCCTTCACCATCAAGGAAAAATTCCCTGACCCCAGGGGCAAAAAAGTCCTCATCATCGGCGATATTCTGCACTCCCGCGTTGCGCGCTCCACCAGCACTTTGCTGCAAAAGCTGGGCGTCGAGGTCGCTTATCTCGGCCCGGGCTCGCTGGTGCCTAAGTATGTGCCGGCAAGCATCCGCCGCTTCACCGACTACGAGGCGGCCATGGCCTGGACGCCCGATGTCGTGTACCTGCTCCGCGTGCAGCTGGAGCGCCAGGACGTGCAGTTTTTCCCCAGCGTGCGCGAATACCATCGGGTGTACGGCATCACCAACACCCGGCTGGCGGAAATCAGCGACCTCGGCCTCTACATCATGCACCCCGGCCCCGTGAACCGGGGGGTCGAACTGTGCGACGCCGTGATGGACTACGAACGTAGCCTCATCACCAACCAGGTCGAAAACGGCATCTCCGTTCGCATGGCCGTGCTCGACTGGCTCACGCCGGGCGGCGACTTCCCGAAGCAGGAAGCGTATGCCGCACAACCGCGCGCCGGCTCGAAGGTCATTCTGCCCTAAACGCCGGACGCGGCGGCTGGTTCCGCCCGTGTATTTTCTTCTCCAACAGCCCGAATATCCCCATCACACCCCTTGCCGGTTTACAGCACTCCTCCCTCCATGATTCTCCTTCAAAATGCCCGCATCGCCACCGAAAATTCACCCGTGCTTGTCGAGAGCGATGTCCTGATTGTCGAAGGAATCATTCAAAATATCGGCACCAAACTGGCCATCCCCGAGGGGGGGCGCGTCATCGACGCGCGCGGCCGGGTGCTGATGCCCGGCATGTTTGATGCCCACGTCCATTTCCGCGCCCCCGGGTTTGAAAACAAGGAAACCATCACCACGGGCAGCGAAGCGGCCATCAACGGCGGCGTTACTGGCGTGGTGATGATGCCCAATACCCGCCCGGCCCTTGACTCGGCCACCGCGGTGGCCACCGTGCTGGAAAATGCCAAGGTCCGGTCCCGCATTCCGGTGTACACCTCCGGCTGCGTCACCAAGAACCGCGAGGGCAAGGAGCTGGCGGAAATCGAGGGCATGCGCGGACTCGGCGTGAAAATGCTCACCGACGACGGGGATACCACCGCCGACCCAGCGGTGCTGCTCCGGGCGATGCAGTACGCCACCGAGTTTGGGATGTTTTTCGCCAGCCACTGCGAGGTGTTGGAACTGGCCGGGCCGCGCGCCCTCAACGAAGGGGTGATGAGCTACCGGCTCGGTATCAAGGGCTCGCCGGCCTGCGCGGAGGAAATTATTATTGACCGCGACATTCGCCTGGCCCACGCGGCGGGTGCCCATGTACACATCCAGCACGTGTCCAGCAAGCTCGGCATGGAAACCATCCGCTGGTGGAAATCCCGCGGCGATGTGAAGGTGACAGCCGAAGTGATGCCGCACCATCTGATGTTCACCGACGAGCACATCGGCGACTACGACACGAACTATAAGATGAACCCACCGCTGCGGACGCAGGCCGATTGTGATGCGCTGCTGGAAGGGCTCATCGAAGGCGTATTCGACATCATTGCTACGGACCATGCGCCGCACACGCCGTTCGAAAAAGCCCAGGATTTCCTCAGCGCGCCCAATGGCATCACCGGCTTGGATACGGCTCTTGTATCGCTCTACCACCACTTCGTCGAGCCCGGAAAATTCGGGTGGGACGTAGTGGTGAAGCGCTATTCGGCGGAGCCACGCCGCCTGATGGGCCTGCCGGTAGCCGCCATCGAAGTGGGCCAAAAAGCCGAGTGCCTCTTGTTCGATACCGAAGCGGAAACCACCTTCACGAAGGAATTTATGAAATCCAAATCCCAGAACACGCCCTTCATCGACCAGACGCTGAAAGGCCGGGTAGATATGGTAATTTTGGGGGCGGAAATCCTGCTGGAGCGCTGATAGGTAGTGGAGCGGGTCCTATCCCAGGGCAGACGTCCGGTCTAAGGCTTATTGATGGCTCCGGGAAGTGGCAAACCGTTTCACGATGGCCACATAGCGTGCTTGACGGATAAAGTAATAGGTCGGTGGTCTAATTTAAGATGATTTACGTCTAGCATATTAGGAGAGCATCAAAAAGAGTGGGGCAGTTGGGTTAAACGGTATGGGTAGGCATCCCGCCGGCAGTGGTCAAGAGCTTAGTGGTCTCAGCTGCCCCACCCTTTTTGATGCTCTCCAACTCCTGTTGTTTGGGCATTAGCCGCAGGAGCTAATTTGGGTGGAAATACGCCATGTTATCGGAAATCCCGTTGCTTTGACGTAATATTTAGACCCTCATTTTAACCAGGGCCATCTTTCGGGCACCTATTGGGGGCCTGGAATGGGGCTCGTCCACTTATTTAAAAAACCCATGGTGAAAAGAAGACCCTTTATCAAAAACGTGTTTGTCACCGCTTTGAGCGTCTGCACCCTGGGCCTGCTGGGCGCTCATGGCCAACGCGCGGTGGTGGGCAACCCGTTGCGGGTAAACGAAGCGCGCATCGTGACCCGCCTGGACGAATTGGCCAAATTTGGCCGGGACGACCGGGGACATGGCTACCGAGTAGCTTATACCAAGGGAGATATCGACGGAAGAGCGTGGTTTATCGCGCAAATGAAACGGGCGGGGCTGGACCCGGTCATTGATGCGGCCGGAAACATCATCGGCAAACGACAAGGGAAAAACCCCAAGCTCCCACCCATTGCCTTTGGCTCGCACATTGACATGGTGCCCGATGGGGGAAACTACGACGGCCCGTTGGGGTCCCTCGGCGCGCTGGAAGTGATTGACGTGCTGAACGAGCACAAAATACTCACCGAGCACCCGCTGGAAGTCATCATTTTTTCTAACGAGGAAGGTGGCACCGTGGGCAGCATGGCCATGGCAGGCAACTTAACCCCCGCAGGGTTGCAACAAAAAAGCCAAAGCGGGCCCACCATGGCGGAAGGCATCAAGGCCATTGGGGGCAACCCCGACAACATTCAGTCTAGTGTCCGGAAGAGGGGGGACCTTCGCGCCTGGGTGGAGTTGCACATCGAACAAGGAGGGATTTTGGCGCGGGAAAACGTACAGATTGGGGTAGTGGAAGGCATCGTGGGCATTGTGCATTGGGAAGTCACCGTGGAAGGGTTTGCCAACCACGCCGGCACCACCCCCATGAACGTGCGGCAAGACGCCTTGCTGGCGGCGTCCCGGCTGGTCATCGCCGTCAACGAAGTCATCACCTCGGTACCAGGAAACCAGGTGGGCACGGTGGGCAAACTGGCCGTCACCCCCAGTGCGTACAACGTAATTCCCGGCAAAGTGGTCCTGGGGTTGGAAATCCGGGATTTGGCCGCCGATAAAATCGAAACGCTCTTTCGGGAAATTGAGCGCCGGGCAACTGCTATTGCCGCGACCAGTAACACCGTCATCCGGTTCGACCGGCAAGCAAACGCCTCAAAACCAGCACTCACGGACAAGGCGTTGCAGCAAACCGTCCAGGCAGCGGCCACGGCCTTGGGGTTGAGTACCAAGTTGATGCAAAGCGGGGCCGGCCATGACTCCCAGGAAATGGCCGCGATTGCCCCCGTGGCTATGATTTTCGTGCCCAGCGTGGGGGGCATCAGCCATTCGCCCCAAGAACTGACCAAACCGGGGGACCTGGCCAACGGCGCCAATGTGCTGTTGCAAACGGTCCTATCGATTGACAAGGCGAAAGCACAATAAGCGGCCCCAGGGGCCGGCTCGGCGGCACAAATCAACTCGTGCGGGTACCCGGTGGCGAGGTAGCTTTTCCTGCTGGTTGTGCCCGGCGCTAGAGCAGGCGCTGGACGGCCATGAAAAAAAGCTTCTCTCTTCGCGTGCGGTAGCCGCCGTAGTTCAACTCCGGAGAGCATCAAAAAGTGTGGGGCAGTCCAGATACGGGTTAAGCGGCCATTAGCCCTGTTTTCGCATAGAGCAGCTGTAAACAGAATTGCCCCACACTTTTTGATGCTCTGCAAGGCCACCTTTTACAAATGCCTGCACCACTGCGGCGTGGTCTTGCACGCCCCCTGCCCAGTCCGGTGGCCGGGGCCCCTTCCTAAGTCCCCACGGTGCGGAGATTAGGTGGGCTATTCTCCGCCCATTGTGGGGCCCTCTCAGGAAACGGAAAAAATAGCACGTTAAGGCCTGGATAGGGCCCTCAGGGGCTAAAATTTGCCCGTAGCGCGTTTGGTGCGCCACGAATAGTCGCCCGTCAGGTTGATATGTTCCCAGCCCAGTGGCGATAAGTAGGACAAAAGTGCTTCGTCCACGGGCTGGCCGTGGGCCCGCAGGGCCTGCACGGCGCGCTGCACATACACCGTGTTCCATAACACGATGGCCGCTGTGAGTAGGTTCAGGCCGCTGGCCCGATAGCGCTGCTGCTCGAAAGCCCGGTCCCGGATTTCGCCCAGCCGGTGGAAGAAGACGGCCCGGGCCAGCGCGTTGCGGGCTTCGCCTTTGTTGAGTCCCACCTGTACGCGGCGGCGCAAGTCGACGCTCTGCAGCCAGTCCAGGATGAATAAACTCGGCCTTGGTTAAAAGTTTGGTCCAAATGTTAATCGGTGAATTTGTCAGTAGTCTCGCTACTATAAGATTAACAAGACACTACCATTTGAAAAACAAGACATTATAATTATCAGACAACCGTTTTCAGAGTTAGAGTACAGCTTTATCGTCGCGCTTGTCGAGTTAACTGTACTTTGATTGCTGAACAAGTTTTCTATACCAAATAGGCGTGTTTTTCGCCCGATTTGCTAGCTACTGAGTGCTCAAGCAAGTTGTACAGTTATAGGAAGGTTTCACTGAACAAATAGGCCTCACAACCGCTGAACGCAGGATTTTAGCGTGTGGGCACCATGTTTGGAAGCGGCTCGCTTAACTTCTGTACCAAACTTTTAATCGAGGCCGAAATTCAGACACTTTCAAATGCAGTAAGAAGGTGTGCCTGGGCACGCCCTTGAACTGCTGGAGGCGGGCTTTGGTGAAGCTCCAGAAGGACTCGATGCCGTTGATGAGCGAGGCGCCTTGCACGAATTCGTCTTGGCCATGGCGGACGCGGAAGTGGCGGTCAAAGCCCACGTCTACCAGCTCGTCATAACCGCGCCAGCCATCGGTGTTGACCATCGCGGCCACGTCGATTTTGCCGCTTATGATGGCCTATAAGGTCTTTTTCGAGCAGTCGGGCACGATTTCCGTGATACCTGCCTGCCGCGTTTAAACAGGCCGAAGACGATGGTTTTGCCGCTGGCTCCGCGGCCGCGTTTGCCGCGCACCCGGCGCGTACCGAAGTAGCTCTCGTCAAGTTCGACCGCTCCGTCGAGTTCGGCCGGCGCGGGGCTCCAGGCTAGGAGTCGGTGGCGCAACAGCAGGTAGAGGTCATTGACGGCCCGCACGCTCAGGTCCATGAGGCGGGCCGTATCCGAGGCCGTCAAATCCAAGGCAAACAGGCGCAGCAAGTAGCGAAATTTGACCTCCGAAATTTTGCTGTACCTATAATAGCAGTTAGCTGATTGCGTAACAGTGAGTTATGTCCCATTTTTTGAATTTTGCTTCCTAAGCCCCTAAGGTAATTAAGTAGAAAAAAGAGTTTTGTATCGCTGCCTGCTAGCACCGCAGTGGCCGCCCGCTCGCGGTGGGCGGGAAATGCCCGTTTGCGCCCTTCCAGGGTGTGGTAGCGGTGATAACGCTCCCAGGCTGGGGCAAAATCGGCCAGCAAGTCGTCAAATTCAGCCGGTCGCAGGCTGGTCAGAGTCAAAAATTGC
This sequence comes from Hymenobacter siberiensis, assembly GCF_018967865.2. Classification (NCBI taxonomy): domain Bacteria; kingdom Pseudomonadati; phylum Bacteroidota; class Cytophagia; order Cytophagales; family Hymenobacteraceae; genus Hymenobacter; species Hymenobacter siberiensis. The sequence goes on along the minus strand of NZ_JAHLZY020000002.1, from coordinate 19,724 downwards.
CGGGGCCGCTCCCGAAGGGTCTGGTAATCCATACCCAAAACTACGCCCTGCTCTCGGGCAGCAACTTAGCACACCTTTCCGAATTAGGTCTAATGCCCCTCATTCGCGAAATTGAACAGCTCGAGCGCCGCCGCTTCGATGCCCAGGTTGCCAAAGACCAGCCCACCTTGGAAACCATCTTTGCCGACGACCTCATCTACACCCACTCGAACGGCCACCAGGACGACAAGGCCAGCTACTTGGCTTCCATTGCCAACGGGCAGAGCCGCTATGACCAGGTCGACATCGAATCCCTGACGGTGCGGGCGTATAACGACGACCAAACGGCCGTGGTCAACGGGCGGGTCCGGATTGAGCTGGGCCCCGGCGCCGACGGCCAGCCGCTCTTTACGCGCCTCAAATACGTGGTCGCGTACATCCGCCCCGCAGCCAACGGCTGGCAACACGTGCTCTGGCAGGCCCAAAAGCAGGCGGCTTAGGGGGCACTTCGCCCCCTCAACGCTGCAACGAAGCCGCCGATTCCCGCCGATGCGCGACGGCCACCGGTGCGGCGTTCCCCACGGCTTCCCGAGCCCCTTGCCTGAATTGTCAGCCTATAGCCTAGGCAGTTCTACTGGAACGGAAAGGGGACCAAGGGGCTAGCCCAGGTACGATTTCAGCGACTGTGAGCGCGACGTGTGTTTCAGGCGCCGAATGGCCTTCTCCTTGATCTGCCGGACCCGCTCGCGGGTCAAGCCAAACTGCTCGCCGACTTCCTCGAGCGTTCGCGCGACCTGGCCATTGAGCCCGAAATGGAGCGTGATGACATCGGCCTCCCGCCTCGTAAGGGTCGAGAGCGCGCGCTGCACCTCCCGGCGTAGCGAGTCCCGCAGCAAGCCGGCATCCGGCGTATCCGCTGCCTCGTCTCCCAGCACATCGAGTAAGCCGTTTTCCTCGCCCTGCACGAAGGGCGCATCCATCGAGACGTGGCGACCTGAGATTTTCAGCGTGTCCACCACCTCGGCGGTGCTCAGCTCCAGCAACTCGGCAATCTCGTCGGGCGAGGGCTCGCGCTCGAACTTTTGCTCCAACTCCGCAAACGAGCGGCTGATTTTGTTGAGCGAGCCCACCCGGTTCAGGGGCAGGCGCACGATGCGGCTCTGCTCGGCCAGGGCTTGCAGGATACTCTGCCGAATCCACCACACAGCGTAGGAGATAAACTTGAACCCCTTCGTTTCATCAAAACGCTTGGCCGCCTTAATCAACCCCAGGTTGCCCTCGTTGATGAGGTCGCCCAAGGTCAGGCCCTGGTTCTGGTATTGTTTGGACACTGAGACCACGAAGCGCAGGTTGGCTTTGGTCAGCTTTTCGAGGGCCATCTGGTCGCCCTCGCGGATGCGCTGGGCCAACTCGACTTCCTCGTCGATGGATACCAGGCTCACTTTGCCAATCTCCTGGAGGTACTTGTCCAGCGACTGGCTTTCGCGGTTGGTAATCTGCTTGCTGATTTTGAGCTGTCTCATGCGGGAACGGCGCTGTTTAGAAGAGGGAATAGCTGCCTATAACTCCCGGTGCGGCAGCTTGGTTCGACGGCCCTGGCGGCAATGCTCCGCCGGAAGGCGCATGTCTGGGGTAAGGGTCTGACTGCCGTCGATGGAGGTCGTTCAGGGTGAATTAGTTGCGCTAAGATGGCATGCTGTCTAGTGCTACTCACATAATATTTGCGGGGCCATGTTCAATAAACGTTATACCGGCCTCTCCCCTACTGGGCCACTCTGCCGAGCCACCGGGTGCCGAAACGCTTGGCGGGTCTTGTGGCCATGTTGGGGCGGGCCCCTCCCCCACCCCAGTCGCGCAACGGGTCAAGTTCTCAATCCCTTCCTGGAGGTTGAACGCATATGAATGGAGTCATGGGCCTCCATTGTCTCACAGGGCATTTTAGGTTTTAAAAAAGCGTCAGGTCCAAAATAAAAAAGTGCCCTGGCAGGCTGGATTCAGTCCTCAAAATTTATATGCGTTCAACCTGATAGATTGACCACATTTCTACTCACGGACACCAATCGTTCAGGCACGAGCCATAGCTTGTTTTTACTGAGGCAAATATTATTCGTCTCTCTAACTACCTACAAGCCGCTTTGCATGTAGGTTCAGCAAACTTGCATACCTGCTTAACTAGGCCTTTCCACTTCGATTAATGGATTCTAGGCTGAAACCAGTCTATGCATGCGTTTCTGAAAAGACCCTAAATGCATGCTCTGAAGCATTTTTGTTCACTATCAGTTCTTACAAGTAATAAAATAAGTACTTGACCCACATGAAACACATGCATTACACGTATTAATTTTATTACATGTAATAAATGTTATTATTTTATTAATTGCTTTAGAAGAAGTAATTTGTATACATTTGTTGCTGTCAATACTTCTACAGTAAGCACTGCAATCCATGAAAGCAAAAAAGACCGGGCCGCCGCCAATGCGGGTATTGGCCATCACCAACAACAAGGGGGGAGTTGGGAAGACCACCAGTGCCGTTAGCATCGGCGCGGCGCTGCAACGTCAGGGAGCCCGGGTGTTGATGGTGGACTTGGACATGCAAGCCAACCTGACCAACAACCTTGGCGGCGAGCTGGAATTGGCTTCGCACGTAGGGGATGCACTGGTAGGAGCGGTGCCATTGGCTGAAGTAATTCTCACTACCGAGGCCGGCTTGGATTTGGTGCCAGCCGATTTCCGCCTAGCCAGCTACGAACCCATCATCTACAAGCAGAAGGACTATCATACGCGGCTAGCTACGGCTTTGGCAACAGTGCAGGATGCTTACGACTACGTGGTGGTCGATTGCCCGCCTTCGCTGCAGACTTTTACCTATATGGCTTTGGCTGCGGCCGACGCATACCTCATTCCCACCGAGCCGGAAAAGTTTGCCTTCGATGGCCTGCGCTTGGTAAAGGAATTGGCCGACCAGATTGAACGACGTATCAACCCTGGGTTGCAGTTTCTGGGCGTATTCTTCACCCGCTACAACGCCAAGCAACGCAATTCCATGCACGCGGCAGTGGTGCAGGCTGTGCGGGAGGAGTACGGTGAGGAATCGCTGCTGCCTAGCGTGCGGCGCGACGCAGCTGTGGTGCAGTCTCAAGTACACGTAAAGACCATTTACGACCACAAACCGGACTCTAATGCAGCGATGGATTATGCTGCTTTGGCCGAAATCGTCCGGGCCAGGCTGGCCTAATTCATGACCAGCCTCCATTATCTATCCCACCTCACTTCAAATTATAATGAACACGCCTCCCAAAGCCACTCAGGATGCCGTCTCTATGCTCCGCAAACCGGGCACCAAAGCCCAGCCCTCGCACCAAGCGCCGATAGGCCCGCCTAAGCCCGGAAAACGGGTCTATTCGCCTTTCAGCTCGCGCATTACAGCTGAGAACCAACTGTGTCTAGAGCAACTGGCCTATTGGAGCCGCGAAGCGAAGGTGGATATCCTCAACGATGCCCTTGAAGCCTATTTTGCTTCGCGGCCGGACAGCCACCAGGCAATACCTGCCAAACAACGGTAACAGTAAGGACGCTAACTCATTGTTTTACAGTAGAAAATGGCATAAAAAGTGCCGGTGAAAATTTTGATTTTGTGCTTTTTTTTACCTTAAAAGGTTTTTCTATCTGCTACAAAAAAGACGTTTTATTAAAAATAATAAAGCTGCTTTATTCTTATTAGTTTACTATTATAAGTATTATAGGTGCTGTAACTATTTGATTACCAGTGGCCCCAAAGGGTCATCTGCTACAAAAAAGACGTGTATCTGCTACAAAAAAGACGTTAAAAGGAGTGTATCTGCTACAAAAAAGACGTGTATCTGCTACAAAAAAGACGTTGGAACTGATTCACCTGCTACAAAAAAGACGTGCTGCTACAAAAAAGACGTTTACATGGAAAGTCTTGATAAAACTGTGGCGCAACACAATGCGCTTATAAACGCCCGTTTCAGCTTTGTGCCGCTACAGATGCGCCTGTTTTTGGGGCTGCTGTCGCGTATCAGGCCCGATGATACCGACTTCAAGGAGCACTTCGTTCCCCTGAACGAGCTGGTGTTTGACCGCCGGGGCGGGTCGGCCTATGAGCAGGTAGATGACATGTGTAAGAAGCTAGCGTCGTTCACGCTATACATCGAGGACTTGGAGGAAGGCACCCGGCGCCGGCGCCGCAAGCCCAGCTTTACCTACATCCCGCTGATGTCAGAAGCCCGCTACACGGCCGAGCAGGGGGGGGTGCTAGCAAGTTTCAACCCCAAGATTATGCCCTATCTGCTTCAGTTGCGGGAAAGCGGCAACTTCACCACCGCAGATTTGAAGGAGGTGCTAAAGCTGAAAAGCCCACACGCGTTGCGGATTTACTGGCTGCTGAAAGAGTACGCGGATTTTGGCCGGCGCACAATGACGGTGGAACAACTGCGCTTTGTGCTGGATGTGCAGGAAGGGGAGTACCCCCGTTTCAGCAACTTCAAAGCGCGCATCTTGGACAAGGCACAAAACGAACTCGCGGAAACCGACATGCCGTTTACGTTCGAGCTAGAACGGGAAGGCAAGGTGGTAGAACGCATCAAGTTTTTGTTTCAGCTGGCGCTATCTGCTACAAAAGAGACGTTGCCAACGGCGGAGGCGGAGTGGGGCGCGGCACTCGCCCAAATTGGGCTCAATGCCCGTAGCATCGCTCGCATCGGGCAGCAATTAGCGGAGGGCGACTACGACCTTGGATACGTCGATTTTGTTCTTGACCGCATCCAGAAGCAACATCAATTGGGCAAGGTCAAGCGCATGGCTGGAGCCATTTATAAAGCTTTGGTGGAGAAGTACTTGTTGGAGGAATATCAAGAATTGCTGAAAGCAAGGGAAACGAAGAAAAAGCCCAAAGCAGTGGCCGCTAAACCGGTAGAAGAGGTTGCTTACAGAATTGCCGAAGTGCGGGAAATGTATGATAACCCCGGGCCGTATGCAAAGCTGTTGGAGCGCGCGCCAACGTTTGAAGAGCACCTGCAGCAAATCTATTTCAACCAAGGCTTCGCGTACGAACAACGGGACGGCGAAGAGTGGCTGGTAAAGTAATAGGCATAGGACTTACGCAAAAGGTGTAACTTGAAAGGAAAAGCCATGAAAGTGACCGCACAACTTTATGGGCAATTTTTGGTGAGCAGCCAGGTGAATTACACGGGCACATACCTGGCCGACCATCTGGAGGGCTTGACGCACGACAACGTGCGCTATTTTCTCAAGACCCGGCATTTCACGCCCCGTCAGCTCTGGCAGCAGGTGCGCCCGCAGGTGGTGTTCAGCGCGCGGGGCTACGTCTTGTTCGACGACACGGTGCTCGATAAGCACCACAGCCGACGCATCGAACTGGTCCGCCGCCAGTACAGCGGCAACGCCCACGGCGTGATTGCCGGCATCGGCCGTCACCTGCGTGTACGTCAACCCCGAAACCGACCAGTTCTGGCTCCTTGATTACCGCCTCTTCGCCCCCGACGTGGACGGCAAGACCAAGCTCGAGCACGTGGCCGACATGCTCGCGCAGTTGGCCCCGCGCGGCATTACCTACCGCACGGTCTTGATGGACAGTTGGTACGCCACCACGGCCCTGTTCAAGTGGCTGCTGGCAGCGGGCAAGACGTTTTATTGCCCGCTGAAAAGTAACCGCCTCGTCGATGATTCCGGCGGCCAAGAGCCCTACCAGCCGGTGGGCTGCCTGTGCTGGTCGAACGAGGAGGTAGCGCAAGGCAAAATGCTGAAAGTAAAGGGAATGCCCAAAGACTGCAAACTGAAACTCTTCCGTGTACTGGTGTCCACCCACCGGACGGACTACCTCGTGACCAACGAGGTGGAGCCCCGTGACACAGCCGCTGCCGAACAAGAAAGCAGCGTCCGTTGGACGATTGAGCAGTTTCACCGCGAACGCAAGCAACTCACCGGCGTGCAGGCCTGCCAGTGCCGGCTGGCCCGCAGCCAACGCAACCACATCGCCCTGGCCGTGCGGGCCTGGACATGCCTCAAACAAGCCGCCTACCAGACCCAAAAAACGGTGTATCAACTCAAACAAGGGTTCTTAGATGAATATATGCGACACGAATTGAGGCAGCCCACGCTGGCGTTTGCGTAAGTCCTATTGTAAATACTTTTTTTTCAATAAATAATATAGGACTTACGCAGTTGAAGCACTAACTAGCTCAAAAACAGCAATATAATAAATATATGTCTTTAATGCAAGTCGTTGATTTTCAGGTTACATAGCTTTTGAAGTGCGTAAGTCCTATTTCAATAAATAATATAAGGTTTAATTTACTTAACTTGCCTCACTTTGTGCGTGTGCACAAGGTGCATATTTATCATTTTTTACATTTCCTAATGACTAACTTGTTTACCATGAGACCATTGCAACGACTTACCTACTGGCTGGCCCTGGTAGTGGCCGGGCTGGCGCTGCCACTGGCATCCCAGGCGGCCAACCCCATCCTCACCATACAGGGCACGGGTGGAACCGGCTCCGACGTAACGGCCTTTGTCGACCAGGTCGAAATTGTGCGCGTTTCCGATGGAACTGTCGTGTCGGGTGCGGTGGCCAACCTGAGCTTCGAATCGAATAGCGGATTGAGTAACACCGACTTTGGCTACAACCCCACGGGGGCTTCCTGGACGTTCAACCAGGCGTCAGGCATCGCGCGGGTCGGGAGTGCTTTCAGTCCGCCTACTACCGCTTTTGGTAATTTTGTGGCGTTTGTGCAAAGCACCACCAGTCTGGGCAACGGGCAATTCCAACAAGCCCTGACGCTGGCCGATGGCACGTACCAGGTACGCTTCCGGGTGGCCCAGCGTACCTGCTGCACCACCCAGAACCAGCGCCTGAATGTGCTGGTGAACGGCACGCAGGTAGGCACCATTCTCACGACCAATACCACGGGCTACGATGTCTTCACCTCGAACACCTTCGTGGTGGCGCCCAATAATGCGCTGGCGTTTGACGGCACCAACGACCAGGTGAGCATCCCGAACAGTGCGGTTTACAACGCCGCGCTGGCCATCACCCTCGAATCCTGGGTGCGCACGTCGGCAACGGGCGAAAAGTACATCACGACCAAAGCCGACGACTCCTGGTACCTGGCCATGGACGGCGGCGCCGCCGGGGGTGTGGGCACCGGGGTGGCCTCCTTTTACCTCAACGGCCCCTCCACCTCCTCCGGCGGCTGGCTTTACGGCACCACCAACCTGGCCGACGGGCGCTGGCACCACGTGGCCGGCACCTACGACGGCACCACGCTCCGCCTGTACGTGGATGGGGTGCAGCAAAGCAGCCGCGCCGCCAGCGGCGCCATTTCCACGGGCAACAACCAGGTGGACATCGGGACGCGAACCGGCGACTTTTTCTGGAACGGCAGCCTCGACGAGCTGCGCATCTACAACACCGCCCTCACCGTCGCGCAGGTGAGAGCTGACATGTTCAGCACCACGGCGGCCGTGCCGGCCAGTCAGGTGGCGTACTTCAACTTCGACCAAGGCACGGCCGGCGGCAGCAACGCCGGCATCACCACCCTGACCGATCAGAGCACCACGGCCAACAACGGCACGCTGCTCAACTTCGCCCTCACCGGCACCGCCAGCAACTGGGTGCGCAGCTTCCCCACCGTCACCGGCATCTCGCCTACGAGCGGGCAAATCAGCAGCAGCGTGACCGTGGTCGGCACCAACCTGCTCGATGCCACCAGTTTCAAATTCAACGGCACAGCCGTGAACCCCTTTACCGCCCCCATTAGCGATTTCTCTGCCACGGTGACGGTGCCCAGCGGCACCACCACCGGCCCGGTGAGCGTGTCGTCGGCCGCCCTGACGGCCTACAACGGCCCAACCTTCACCGTGCTGGCCACTCCGGCCGTGACCTGGACCGGGGCCACCAGCACCAACTGGGCTACGGCCGGCAACTGGAGCCCCGCCGTGGTGCCCACCAGCTCGATTGACGTGACTATTCCCTCGGGCCCTGCCAACCAGCCCGTGGTGAGCGGTACCCAAGCGGCCAGGAACGTGACCGTGCAGGCCGGTGCCAACCTTACGCTGGCCGCTGCTATCTCACCGATTTCCCAATTCACGCTGCTCAGCCTACTACTGGACAATGGCAGCACCCTCACGCAGGGGGCAGGCAGTGAGCTGTATCCTATGGGCGACATGACCAATAATGGGGCCACCTTCGCCCTTGCCCCGACCAGTAAGGTAGGGTTTATCTTACTCGGACATTCGCTGAAGGGTACAGCGGGCGTTACGTTCCAGACCGTGACGGTAGGCGAACAAGGCAACAACGACTTCCTAAACATCCAGGTGCCGATGCAGGTGCGCCGCAAGCTGGGCCTGTATAACAATTCCAAAACGTCCCTGTTAGGGCTCGGCAGCCTCACGCTGCTGAGCGACGCCACCGGCACGGCCTTGGTAGAAAACGGCATTGGCAGCACGGTAACCGGCACGGTTACGGTGCAGCAGTTCATCTCTTCGACCAACGCCGGCCTTGGCTACCGCCACTACTCGGCCCCGGTGAGCAACACCACCGTAGCCGACCTGGCCACGGCCGGCTTCGCCCCCGAAGTCAGCCAAGCTGCCACCTACAACGCCTCGGCGACCCCCAACACGGTGACGCCCTTCCCCACCGTGTTTGCCTACGACCAGAGCCGTGTGACGCTGACCAACAGCTTCACGCCCTTCGACCGCGGCTTCGCGGTGCCCGCTTCCACCAGCACCGCCCTCACCGTGGGCCAGGGCTACGCCGTCAACATCGCCGGTACCCAGCTCGTGGACTTCGTGGGCACGCTCAACAACGGCAGCATCACCCGCACGCTGGCCCGCAACGCGGCCGGCAGCGCCAACGCGGCCGACGCCGGCTGGAACCTGGTGGGCAACCCCTACCCCGCCCCGCTCGACTACACACTGGTGACCTCGGCCAACACCAACCTGGAAAACGCCATGTACGTGTTTGAAAGCGCCACCCAGTACACCGGCTCGTACCGCCCCTTCGTGAACGGACTGCCTACGACTAACCGCTACGTAGCCAGCGGCCAAGGCTTCTTCGTGCGGGTGAGCAGCGGCCAGACCAGCGGCTCGCTCAACTTCCTGAACAGCCAGCGCGTGACCGACCCCGCCACTCTAGTGCCCTTCCGCCGCGACGCCGTGGACGCCCGGCCCCTGGTGCAGTTGGACCTGCGCGGGACCACCGGCGCGGCCGATGCCTTCTACACCTACGCCGAGGCCGGCGCCACCCCCGCCTTCGACGCGGCCTTCGACGCTCGCAAGCTGCCCAACACCACGGGCCTGAACCTGGCCAGCCTGGCCAGCACCGGCGAGGCCTTGGCCATCGACGGCCGTCCTGCCTTCACCGCCGCCTCTACGCTGGCCCTGACCGTGGGCGTGCCCGCCGCCGGCACCTACACCCTGGCCGCCGCCACCCTGGCCAACCTGCCCGCCGGCCTCGAGGCCTTCCTCACCGATGCCACCACCGGCCAGACCGTGAACCTGAGCCAGCAGCCCCGCTACGCCTTCAGCGTGAGCCCGACCCAGGCCGCTTCCCTGCTCACCAGCCGCTTCACCCTGCACTTTGCCGCCCGCTCGGTGCTGGCCACGGCGCCGGCCCTGACCGCCGCCGAGGTGACGCTCTACCCCAACCCGGCCCACAGCGCCTTCACCGTGCTCGTACCCGGCGTGGCCGGTGCCAGCCTGGTGCAGGCCACCCTGCTCAACGCCCTGGGCCAGGTCGTGAACCGCCAGTCGACCAGCCTGCCCACCGCCGGCGCCCGCCTCACGGTCGATGCGGCCGGACTCGCCCCCGGCGTGTACACCCTGCGCCTGCAGGTTGGCGCGACTGCGCTGGCCAAGCGCGTCGTTATTCAATAATCTAATTCTGGCCGGGCCGGCCCTGCCTGCGGGGCCGGCCGTAGCCCGACTCTTATTCCATCCCCATGAAACAGTTTCTTTTCTCCACCGCGCTGCTGCTCACCATGAGCCTACTGCCCGGCGGCGCTGCACAGGCCCAACCCGGCTCCGGCGGTCCAACCCCGGGTCCCGTGGCCCCCACTGAAACGCCCCTCGACGGCGGCGCCTCCCTGCTGCTCGCCAGCGGCATCGCCCTGGGCGTGCGCAAGCTCCGCCAGCGCCGGAAACAGGCCAATTAGCCTGTTAGCAGCTAAGTAGTCCTAGCCCCCGCTACCGTTCGGTAGCGGGGGCTTTTTTGTGCGCCCGAACCAGTGGTGCCACGACCAACGCCAAGCCCCGGCTGTACTTTTGTGGGTTATGCGGTATTTCCTCCATTTTGCCTACGACGGCACGCGCTACCACGGCTGGCAGGTGCAGCCCAACACCCTCACGGTGCAGGCCGAGCTCGACCGCTGCCTCTCGCAGGTATTGCGCCAGCCCATTCATACCCTCGGCAGCGGCCGCACCGATACCGGCGTGCACGCCAGCCACCAGGTCGCGCACTTCGATGCCGAGCTCCCCGAGGCGCTCACCCTCGATTTACTACTTTACCGCCTGCGCCGCGCCCTGCCCACCGATATTGCCGCCCTGCGCCTGCACCCCGTGGCCGACAACGCCCACGCCCGTTTCTCGGCCGATGAGCGCAACTACGAATACTTCGTGGTGACGCAGCCCGATGCCTTCCGCCGCGACCACGCCCTGTACGTGGACCGGCCGCTGGATGTGGCTGCCATGAACGAAGCCGCCGGCTACCTCATCGGGCAGTTCGATTTTACGTCTTTTTCCAAGGTAAAGGGCGGGGTCGACCACTACATCTGCTACTGCACCGGGGCGGGCTGGCACCCGGCACCGGGGGGCTGGGTTTTCCGTATTCGGGCCAACCGCTTCGTGCGGGGTATGGTGCGGCTGGTGGTGGGCACGCTGCTCGACGTGGGCCGGGGTAAGATGACACCGCGCCAGTTTCAGGAGCTGCTATGGGCACAGCGCCGGGTGGATGCCGGCGGGGCGGCACCAGCACGGGGACTATTCCTAAGCAAGGTAGAATACGAGCCAGGCGTGGTGCCGGAGGGCTGAGCGAAACTTTAGCCGGCAATTCCGGCCTTAATGCCAGGAGCGCAGCGCCTCATTCTTTGTTAGGCTCTGGAACAATAGCGGCCGGCTGACGCTTACCTCCCAGGCCCGACCTTTGCCTTACTTATGACATCCACCTCTCCCTCCACCAAAACCGGCCAGGCCTTCGACTGGGCCGTGCTGCGCCGCCTGCTGAGCTATGTACGCCCCTACCGGCGCGTATTTATTGGGCTGGTAGTGCTCACGGTATCGGCGGCCGTACTGGGTACGCTGCGGTCGTTTCTCATTCAGCGCATGGTCGATGTCAGCATCGAGCAGGGCGATATGAAGAGCCTGAACACTATGTTCATGCTACTGCTGGTGTTGCTGGTAGCCCACGCCGGGGTGAGCTATTTGCAGACGTACTACGGCGGCTGGCTGGGGCAGCTCAAGCACCACCTGAGCACCAAACGGCAGGCGGTCTTGTCGAACCGCAGCACCGACTGGTGGAAGACGCTCCGGGTCTGGGGCGATTTGTTGCAGAAGCAACAGTGGGACCCGCTACGCACCCGGCTGGCCCTCATCACGACGGCCACCGCCGCCCCGGGCTCCATCCCCAGCTTGTTGCGGGACGATGCCGCCCGTGACCCCGCCGAAGCCCTGAAGCAGCTGATTGCGTTGGCGGCCACGGCCCCCAGCCAAGCCCTGGCCGCCCCGGTGCAGGTGTTCAACGCCCTGACGGCCCTTCAACAAAAGCAACTCGTGCAGGCCATCGTCGTGCTCGACCAGTCGCCCCCGATGCCGGACCTCGAAGGGGCCATCAAAAAGGCGCGGGGCTACATCGCCTCGGCCGACAAAAAGCATAAGTCCTTTTGCAGAAATAAGCTTCGATAAACCTTACTTATCGCATCTAACGTCACGTTTGACCCGCTCTTCATGCGGCCGGGAACGCAGGGCGCTGGGTCACCGCCCGGGCGTTCGACTACCTAGGCGTGGGAAAGTGCGGGGAAAGTTGTTCCTCACGTCGGATAGTGCCCCCTTCCGCCCTGAGTAGCCCAAACTACGGGCATGCTTCCGCGAAAACAGCCGCTTTGATGTGTAAAAGCACGCGAATACGCCGAAAAAACAGGTGTTTCCTGCCCACCGGTGGCATTAACCCTGGTCTTTACCAGGTATTCGCCACTTTCGGAGTGGTCTTTACCAGGTATTCGCCATTTTCGGAGTGGTCTTTACCGCTGTTCAAGGGGGGCATTAACCTCTCCCGCGCCGTGTCTGGGCCGGGCGCCGCAGCGGCGCGTTGCAGCAAGCGGTTGACGGTGGTGGGGTGAAAGCCCCTTCCGCGGCGGGTGCGGTAGCCGGCGGCCGTGAGTTCGGCCGCAATCTGGGGCAGCGAATGCCCTTGGGCGCGTAGCAAGCCGGCCAAGCGGGCCGCCTGGCGGTTGGCTTGGTGCGCCACCGCATTCTGCTGCATGACCGCCCGCCCTTTCGTGCGCGCTGCATCCGTCAAATTAGCTGGGGTGCCCAGTTTCGCACCGCGCGCCTTTTTGGCGGTGAGTGCATCCTTCGTGCGCCGGGAAATGGTTTCGCGCTCGTGCTGGGCGAGCACGGCGAACAACCCCACCGTTAAGGTATTCGCATCGGGCATGTCGCAGCAGACGAAGTCGACGCCCGAGTCACGCAAAGCAAAGACGAACCCCGCGTTCCTACTTAACCGGTCCAGCTTCGCAATCAACAGCGTCGCCCCCACGCGCCGGGCCTCGGCAATGGCGGCGAGCAGCTGGGGCCGGTGGTTGTTCTTGCCGCTCTCCACCTCGACGTACTCGGGCAGCAGTTGGGCCGGGTCGGGCACGAAGGCCCGCACCGCCGCTTGCTGCGCTTCGAGCCCGAGCCCCGAGGCCCCTTGCTTTTGGGTGGACACTCTATAATAGGACTTACGCACTTAAAAAGCTGTGTAACCTGAAAATCAACGACTTGCATTCAAGACGTATATTTGTTATACTGCTGTTTTTCAGTTGGTTGGCATTTCAACTGCGTAAGTCCTATATAATAAGGAGTAAAGCGTTTGAGGGAAGTCGTCAAGGTCATGCCAGCAGAGTCAAATTGGCTTGCAAGGTAGCGCCTTTACATGCTACAAACGAACGAACGTTTATAAGATGTAAAGAAGCGGATTTTCCATCTTTCAAATGGTCGTTTACAGCATGTAAAAATTAAATCACAGTTTTCTTAAACCTCCTTTTGCTGTTCAAGCCTTACCTATCTCCAACCGCAGCAACAGGAGCATAGCTGGGCACCAAGCACGAGGCGCTGCTTACTCGCTGCCGGGCTTTATGCGGGCGCTGATGACGGTGAACGCCGCGTAGCCGGGTCCGCGCGCCGTGCAGACAACCGCCTCATTCTGCGGCTTGCGAATGCGCACGTACAGCGCCCGATTTTTACGCACCCACAGCGCCGTATCGAGCTGGTACGCCAAATAAGTCGGCTCGTAAGCCGATGGCCCAATCACGCGCCGTACCTGGGCCGGGTCGCGGGCCACCACCTGCGCCACCCCACAGTCGGCGTTGCGGCCTTGGGTCGTAACCTCGACCTCATCAGCGGCCATCTCCGTGCCGGGCGCCACGTCAGCATCCTTTTGGCAGCCTGCTAGGAGCATGGCTAGTAGAAGCAAGGGCTTTCTCATCATGTGAACGGGTTGTTTAGCTTAGTGACCGTCCCTGGCCGGCAACCGTTGCGTTACTGCCCGAACGGCACCCCGAAAAAGTCGCCCTTGTTCCAAATGAGCAGCACAGGCCTTTGGGCGAGGGGATAAATACGGCAAAAATTACGCTCCTTTCGTCAAACACCCTGATGGAATTCTAGTACTCGGCAAAGTACCACGCCGGCCGAGTGTCGTTCCGAAGGGCCAAAAGCGGTGCGATTCCGAGGTCGGTCGGATAACTAATATTATGTAAAGGGACAAAACCCGGATGAAGAGCGGACTATTTGCACTTCCCCACTGCCCTTAAAATCCTGTTTAACCAGGCCCGGGAAAGCAGCCCGTTTCGAGTTTACGAAACTCATCCTCTCGGCGCGTTTCGTGAACGTTGAATCGTAGACAAGTTTCCTAAACTCCTTCAGCCCTGTAATGGCCTGCTGGCACCTGGCGCTGGCCAGCTGCCAGGCGTTCACGAAAAGGAGCGTTCAAGACGCTGCGAACCATGGGGCGACTGAGTGGTGAGCGTCGTTGTGGGGGCGCTGGATAAAGCAGCTACTTTCGTTCATCTGTTCCGCCCGGTTTCTTTTGCGCATGCTTCTTTTTCGCTCTTGCGGCTGGCTGCTGGCCGGCCTTCTTTCGCTGCCCGCCCGCGCCCAAACCGCCCCGCCGGTTACCGCCCCGCTCGACGTGGCCGCTGTCGATGCGGTCGTGGCCCGCACCCTGAAAGCTTTTGACGTGCCCGGCATGGCCGTGGCCGTGGTCAAGGACGGGCAGGTGGTGCTAGCCAAAGGCTACGGGGTGCGTTCGTTGGCCACCAAGGCGCCCGTGGACGCCAATACCCTATTCGGCATTGGATCCAACACCAAGGCCTTCACCACGGCCGTGCTGGGCCTGCTGGTAGACGAGGGCAAGCTGCGCTGGGACGACAAGGTGACGAAATACCTCCCGGAGTTCCAGATGTACGACCCCTACGTGACGGCCGAATTCACCGTGCGCGACCTGCTCTGCCACCGCAGCGGACTGGGCCAGGGCATCGGCGATTTGATGTTATTTCCCGATTCGGCCGATTTTACCATCAGCGATGCGATTCACAACCTGCGCTACTTTAAGCCCGTCGCGTCGTTTCGCAGCCGCTACGAATACGACAACTGCCTGTACCTGGTGGCGGGCGAAGTGGTGGCGCGCATCGCCCGGCAACCCTGGACGGAGTTTGTGGAAACCCGCCTGCTTCGGCCGCTGGGCATGCACCGCAGCGCCACGAGCTTTGCCCGCCTCGCGGACCCGGCCAACGTCACCGACGCACACAACCTAGTGGACGGCCGGGTGCAAGTCATTCGACGCAATTTGGGGTCGACGGCTGACCCGACGGGGGCCCTGTTTAGTGCCGGCGGCATCTACAGCAGCACGACCGACATGAGCCAGTGGGTTCGGATGCTGCTCGGCGCCGCCGGAGCCCCGGCCCCCCTGCTGCAACCCGCGACGCAACGCGAGTTGTGGACGCCGCAAACCCTGATGCCCACTAGCCCGAGGCCAACGCCCTACAATACCCACTTCACCGCCTACGGCCTGGGCTGGTTTCTGCGCGACGTGCGGGGCTATCAGGAAGTGTGGCACACGGACAGTTTTTCGGGCATGGTGAGCAAAGTCACGCTGTTGCCCGAGCTGCGCTTGGGCATCGTGGTGCTCACCAACCAAGTAAATCGGGCCGCTTACACCGCCGTGACCAACCAAATCGAAGACCACTACCTGGGGCTAAACGGCCTGGACCGGGTACAGGAACAGATGGCCCCCGCCACCGCGCTCCTCGCCGCCGCCGCCAACGCTACCGTGTGGCAGCAAGTGGCCGTGGCGCAAAAAGCGGAACCCAAGCAGCCAAACTACGCCTACTATGTGGGCCGCTACCGCGATGCGTGGTTTGGGGACGTGACCGTTTACCAACAAGGCGCGCAGCTCTGGTTGAAGGCGGCCCGCTTGCCGCGCCTGGTGGGGCAGGTGCTGCCGTACCGCGGGAACACGCGTGTGATACGCTGGAAGGACCGCAGCATTCCCACCGATGAATTTGCGACCTTCAACCTGGACGCCCAAGGCCGGGCCACGAGCCTCAAGCTGAATAATCTGGTGTACGTCCCCGGCACCGCTTACGATTTCCAAGACCTGGATTTGCAGCGGGTCCCGGAAACCGCCGCGGTGAAGCAAAAGACAGTGCTGCCGAAAGCGGCCTAGCAACCAAGTTGAGATGGGAAACTTGCGTTCACGCAAACGGTCCTGCCGTAAACGCGTTCAACCGCTTATCACGTTTTTTAATGCCGCTATTCCATCAGCGTGACAGGCTCCGCTATGCTTCTTAGGCTGTCTGCCCCTCGGCAGCCAGGTACTCCTGCGTGTTTTGAACCTTGGCGTAGAAAGAGGACAGCGCGGCTAAAAATGCCGTCTGCACGTCAGCGGCTTTCACGTGCGCCCCATTTACTTCCAGGTCTCGTGTGGCACAGGCATCTCCGATGACGGTGCATTCAAAGCCCAAGTCGCGGGCGGCACGGGTGGTGGCATCAATGCACATGTGCGTCATCATGCCCGTAACCACAACTTCCGTGACCGCTAGCCCGTGCAGGTGCTCCAGCAGGTCCGTCTCCCGGAAGCTGTTCGGGTAGTATTTCACCACCATTTTTTCGCCAGTTAACGGTGTCACGTTCGCGTGAATCTCGGCCCCTGCTGTTCCGGGCAGGAAGAAGGTCGCGTCGGGAGATACCCCCAGGTGGTGAACGTGGACGATGGGCAGGTTTTTTTGCGGAATTTTGCCAATACCCGTTTTACGTTTTCGCTGGCTTGCAAGGCGCCCACGAGCTCCATGGCACCATTATCAAAATAATCGTTTTGCACGTCGACGATAATCAGGACTTTGCTCATTTTAGGGTGTTTTGTTCGGGTGAAAGTACGGGATGAAAGTACGGGATGAAATGATGGGGAGCCAAAAGCCTGATGACGCACAAATGACGGGTCAGTCCGGCCACTTTGCTAGTCCAGCCGCTGAACCGAAGCGGGCCAGCGTGACGGGGCGGCGTGCAAGGGGTATGGACGAAGGCGTATGCGAAGAAACGGCGCTGCGCAAGCGGGCCGTAGCCAATGAGTACGGCCTCGCCGTTTGTCAGGACGGGGGCGGCCGCCTTCTTATTTAGGGGCTTGGCTTTTACAGTTGCGGCGGTGGGCTACGGCGTCGTGCACCCCTTTTGCGGTGCCTTGGAGTAGTGGAGGCGCGCGTAACAGCGAGGACACGTCTTCGGAAAAGACGTTCAAGAAAACGGTCCCAAGGTAAACGCATGTTGTTCAAAATAAGGAGGGTAAAGCCCATCCGCCCTTTTGCCAGAAGAACCCCCGTTAGCGGCGAGGTTTTGTGGGCTGTGTTGCAGCCCTAGCGGGAACGTTCACTTGCACCAGCGCCCGCAGCAGGCGCACGAGGCTGTCCATGTCGCGGTAGTCCAGCACTTCCACAGGCGAGTGCGAGTAGCGGCCGGGCCAGGAAAGGGGCACCGAAGGAATGCCATAATTCAGGAATTCCAGTCCATCGGTGCCACCGGCCGTCATACCCTCCTGGATGGGTATCCGGTGGCGGTCGGCCAGGGCGTGCACTTCCCGCACCAAATGGCGCGGAACGAAGTTGGGGTTTTCCAGCACCCGAATCACGGCGCCCTGCCCTAAAGGGCAGTAGCCAAATATCCGAGACTCCTGGGGCGCATCGGACGACACAAAGGTGTCGATGGGGTACACCACGGTGGCGTCCTGCAGCTGCTGCGCGGCAAACGCAGCGCCCAGCACTCCAATTTCCTCCGCCACCGACCACACGTACGTGACTTTGTACGGCAGCTTGCCGGGGTCCAGTCCTTTCAAGCTCAGCAACAAGGCCGCGCAGCCCACCCGGTCGTCGAGGCCCCGCGCGGCGGCCCGCTGCGTGCCCAGCGGGCGCAGCCGTTTGGGCATGGTCACGGTGGAGCTGCCCGGGTGGATGCCGGCCGCCTGGGCTTGCTGGGCGGAAGTGAAGCCCGCGAATAGGGTTAGGGGAACCGATAGGGCGCTTTTGGTGGCCTTCATGTAATCCGGCCGGGGCTCAAACAGGGCGGAAATAGCCGCTTGCCCAGGGATGTGCACCAAGGCGGGCTGGGCTTCCCACAGCCAGGGAAACGCGCCCCCTTTCATGGCCAGTACCAGCCGGCCGTTGGGTCGAATGGAATCGACCACAAACCCCACCTCGTCCATGTGGGCCACGAACACCAGGTGGCGCTGGCCTTGCCCGAAGGTCAGGGTCAGGTTGCCGGCCTGGTCCACCACGGGTTTGGCCCAGGCCGGCAGCTGCCGGGCGATGAACTCCCGCACCGGGGTTTCGGCGTTGCTCACGCCGTATTGCCCCACCAGGCCCGCCAAGAGCCGGGCCGGGGCCGGCAATGCGACGGGCGGTGGCCCCGCTGCCACCGCGGGCAATGGCAGCGCAACCGGGGCCGGAGCCGGCGAACCAACTGCCAGCAGCCAGGCTTGCGCGAGCTGCCGCACATCGGCCACGGCCACGGCCTCCACGGGCGTGTTGGTGTACCGGGCGGGGAGGCCCAGCAGGTACGTGCGGGCATTGGCCAGCTTCGTGTTGGGCAGCACGGGCTTGGGGGCCGGCCGGGTCGGCTGCGTCAGCACCTGCCCGGAGAGCGCCGAAGGCAGCGCCTGGTTGGTCAGAAACTGTCCGGTGCCCGTGGCTTCGGTTTCGAGGTGGCGGTCGAAGCGGTACACTTCCTCGAACGGGCCAAACCGGTTGGCAACGGCTTCAAAGCCTTTGCCATTCAATAACTCCTGGGTAACCCAGGCTACTACCACGGTGCCCTTGACCGGGGCTGCTGCCAAGGTTTGGGCCACGGCGGCCAGCGCCAGGGCCGCTGCTTTCGCTTTCATGGCGGGCGCCGCCACCCACTGCTGCCCGATAACGGCCGGCTTTTTCTCGAGGGTCAGCGGGTCCAGCAGCCGAATGCCTTGGGTGGCTACGTCCGCGGCCGAAGAAGCGCCCACGTCCAGGAAAGCGGACTGCCACGAGAACGGGGCCTTGCTTTTTTCCGGCTCGGCCCGCAGGCCATCGTAGTGCGACGACGGTACGCACGAAACGGCGTTCACGGCCCCGCGTTCGGTGCTGATTCGCACATCGTGACCTTCCAGAAATTGGTGAAACAACGGCCCAATCCGCCCGCCGCCCACGGGGGTCACCCGCAGGTAGCCGTTATCCTGAATCTGGCTCACCACGTAGCCCGGCTCGTCGAGCGGGGCCACGAGCAAGCGGCGCGGCAACCCGCTGCCGAGCACCAGCACCAGGTTGCCCAGCCGGTCGTGCTGCAGCGCCCCGGCCTTGAACAGGGACTCCACAAACTGGCTAGCTTCCTCCTCCCGGCCCGTTACGCCACTGGTTCGGGCATACGCCTGCAGCAGCTCCGCTGACTGAGCCGAGGCCATACTGACCCAACCGCTAAGCAATATTAAAAGAGTAAAAAAGCGCATGGGCAGGTTTCTAGCAAAAAGGTGGTAAAAAGTGCGTTAATGTCGAAACAAAGGTATTGTGCTAACGAGCCGAGGTCCCGTCTTAGCCAGAGCGCGTGCCGGTTGCTTGCGGGGCAGGTGGCTTCATTGCACCACTATCCTTCATAAAATTGGCCTTGGTTAAAAGTTCGGTCCAAAAGTTAAACGAGGAGTTGGGAATCATCTTCCAAGTAAATGTGGCTAAGGCTTCTACATTACAACATAGGGTTTTCCAAAGTTTTACCGCAGCAGTTAAGCTTGTCTTGCCGATTGCACAGCTGCCAGCTCACAAGCAAGCCGTCATCTGCTCTGGCATCCTGCTAAGTTACTGGCCTGTAGTCCAGATGCGGTCAGAGTCAAGATGAAGGCCGAACAGGTCAATAAGGTGGGGCCTACAAGCGACACCAGCGGCCCCACTTTCTGGCTCCATTTTCGGCTATTCAACCACCACCGCTTGGATGGGGCCG